>PMOP01000527.1 GCA_003161495.1 Acidobacteriota bacterium
CGTATCTGGAAGGGTGGAGCGAGGATGTTCTGTGATGCCGTGGCTGGTGGCCCGTGTTCCGTGCCCCGTGAGGCGTGATTAGCAAAGAGTCGAGAGTTGACTGTTGCGAGTTGAGAGTTAAACCGGGTCGGACTGGCCCGGCGGATGCATTTCGGCTGGCAACTCTTAACTACAAACTGTAACTGTCGCTTTTGTTGGGGAGCTGGATACAGTTCAGAGGTTACGTGCCTTCGGCGCGCGGCTCACGACGAGATTCACGGGTCACGGAACACGAGTCACGGATCACGCCTCCGCCTTCAGCACCGGCGCCACGTCATGCGCCCACTTGCGCAGCTCCGCGAGCGGGACCACGCGAATATCGCTCTCCGCCAGAATCCCGGAAACAAACTGGTCGCGCACATTTGCGCGCGCGGGTTCGCGTTCCGTCACGGCCAAAAATTCCGAATGCGGGACGCGTTCGCGGATTGCGCCCGCGGTGTAGGCGAGCAGCTTGGCCTGCCCCGGATCGCGGCCGAGCGCGACGGAATGCACGAAGCCGCGCGTGCCGTTGCGGCGGTAGGAAAAATCGATGCGCATGGGATCGCCCGGGGCGGTGTACTCCTCGACGCGCACGCCGCGCTGCATGAGCCGCAGAATTTTTTCGCTGCGAAAAAAATCCGCGGCGCGGGCGCGCACGTCGCCGCGCGTGCGAATTTCCGCCGGGCCGCGCCGCGTTTCGCGCAGGGGCTCGACCTGCTCGCGGAACAGGCGGTCGAGCTCGGCGTCCGGGTCGCGGGCCAGCAGCCCCTTGCGGGGAGCCAGTTGCACGGCGTTGGAGAGGGTTTCGTCGAATTTTTCGAGAATCGCCTCGGCCTGCAACTCATGTCCGGAAAATTGGCGGTCGAATTCAGCGGGCAGGCGCAGCAAAAGTTCCTCGTCCACCGCCGGGTGCAGCCGCCGCAGGCGCACGAGGTCGGCGGGCTCCTCGAGCCACCTCTGGCGGACGCGCCCCGCCGTGGGCCCTTCTCCGGACGTGTCTCCGCCCCCGTCTCCACGCCGAACCGCGGGAATGAAAAGCAGCACCCCGATGTTGACCCACTCGTCGCGGATGAGATTGGGCTGATACCGCACCACGTGATAGGCGCAAGGGTGCAATGTTTCTTCAGGCATGTTTCACCTTCCAGTTGGGAAAAGGTTCGCGGCCGGAATTGCGGGCCGAGAGGATCAGTTCGCGCACGCGCTCGCGGCGGCGGTACAGGCGTTCGATGAGGCGCTCGAGCGCGTTCCAGTCGCCGGCATACCATTCCGGCGGGATTTGCGCGGCTTCCTCGCCGAGCACGCGCTCGGTGATTTGTTTTTCGAGCCGCGAAAGCCAGGGCTCAAACGACTCCATTCCGGCGACGCCGTCGTAGACACGGTGGCGCGAGTACAGTCCGCGCAGGGGAGCATCGGGAAAATCCCACTCCCCGGCATTGAAGCAGAATCCGAAGTCGATCATCATGGCTGTATAACCCTGCGTTTGGTAGGCCGCCGCCATATCGCTTTCCGAATCACGGGACGCCGGATGAGGCACCCCCGAATCACGCAACGCCGCGGGGCTGGCCGCGACCGTGTCGCCCGCGGGTTCGCGAAAAAAAATCGCCTGGCGCCCGTTGGTGTTGCAGGTCCACTTGTCAAAAACCAGAACGCCGAGAAAATCCGAAAGATTCCGCACCGCGCGCAACTGCTCGTCGGGCAAAAAATCGTGCACCGTCAACCGCGCCGGATGCCCCGGGAACTGCGATCCGAATTGTTTTCCCGCGGCGCAGGGTTTTCTTCCGAGGCCCAGCTGCATCACGAGGTCCGGCGTGTAGGCGATGATTTCCGGACGCACATCGACCACTTCCACCTGCGGCACGATCAGTCCCAGGCGCGCCGCCAGACGGGTAGCGAGCATTTCATTCGCCAGAATCCTCAAATGTTGAGGATTGTTTTGAAATTTGACGATGTAGTACGCCTCATCGTCGCAGCGCATCAATTGGGCCTGCGCGCCACCCCGCATCCGGCGCACATGCTCGACGGCAACCTTCATGGCCGCCATGCTAGTCACGGACGGCGAAAGCCGCAAGAAAATAGTTCCGGTACGGGAAAGAAGAATGGCCTGACTGGAATTTTGCTCAACGTGAGCCGGAATGAAACAGGGCGGGCCCGCGCGGCTCAACGCTGCGCGCCAAAACCAGCCGAGGGTCCGGAGAAGACATCCCGGGCCCCGGTTCGCGGAACGCTGATCGGCGAGTCATCTGCCTTAAAAAAATCGTCAGCGCTTTTTGCCGCGCTTGGCGGCTTTTTTCTTGGCTGGTTTTTTCTTGGCCGCTTTCTTTTTTGCCGGCTTGGCTTTCTTTTTCGCTTTGGCTGCCGGCTTTTTCGCTTTCTTGGCCGGAGCTTTTTTCTTCGCTGCCGGAGGAGCCTGCGGGGTGACCGCCGCGCCCGGACGCTCGGTAATGACCAGTTCCTCTTCGGTTTCCTCTTCGATCACTTCTTCCGGGTCGCTGCCGAGTTCCTCTTCCTCAAAATGCACGAACTCGTTTTCGTCCCCTTGCTCTTCTTTTTCGTAGGCCATCCGCGTTCTCCCTTCGACTCGCCGCTATTTCGAGGAATTCGATGGCCATAAAAAAAGCCATCCCGGGCTTATAAACGGAATCCAGCATGTTTGTCAAGCGTTTGCCGACCGCCGCTGATTCCGCATTCTTTGCACGGCATTTCTTCCCGGCAGGCGCCAGTGCCATCCGGCGACTCCAGGCAGACAAAATGCCATGGACCCGCTCACAATATAGGGACAAGACGGATTAAAAAGCAAGATGGGACTAGCGAGTCGGCAGAATCGTCAGGGTATCGCCCACCTGGAGAGGGCGGCTGAACAAATAGCGGTTCCCCGCCTGAATGGCTTCCACCGTGGTTTGATAGGCGCGGGCGATGGACCACAGCGTTTCGCCGGCTTTCACGCGATGCACGACAGTGCTTGCCGGGCGCGCTTCCATGACCGGCGGGTTTTGCTTCGTTCCGCCGCTGCGCTGGGCAATCAGCGTGCTGGATGTGGCGGGCGTGTCCTTGGCCTTGGCTTGCCGCTGCGATACCGGCGGCGCCGGAGTCATGCCGCCCGGATAGATTCGGAGCGAGGTGCCGCGGACCACATGGTCGGCCCGCAGGTGGTTCCACTTGCGCAATTCCGCCGTCGTGACGTCGAATTCATCGGCAATGGTCGCAATTGTGTCCGTGCGGCGCACGCGGTAGCGAATCAGCTTCCCTGTGGACGCTTCCGAACGCGAGGCGGCCGGAATAATCAGTTTCTGACCCTCTTCGAGAGAGGTTCCCGTGGCCAGTTCGTTGGCATCCGCCACTTCCGCCGGAGAGACCCGATACTGCTTGGCAATGGAGGAAAGTGTCTCGCCCTGCTCGACTTTATGGCGGCGCCAGCTCACCCATTTTTCGGGGGGAATGGCCGCAATTTCCGCAAAAAAGCGCTCGGCCGTTCCTTCCGGCAGGCGCAGGACAAATTCGGAATCGGGCGGCGTGACGAGGCGCAGGAGCTCGGGATTCATGCTGCGCAGGGTTTCCAGATCGGTGTCGATGGTCTCGGCAACGAGACGCAAATCAATCGCCTGGCCCGGCTTGACCGTGTCGGCTTTCAGCGCGGGCTCACGCTCAAATTCAATACCGTATCGCCCGGGATCCTTGGAGATCAAAGTCAGCGCCAGAATGATGGGCACGTAATTCTGTGTTTCTTTCGGCAAAACGTTGCGGTGATAGAGCTCCCAGAAATCGGCATAGCCGGTTCGTTCAATGGCGTGCTGCACGGCGCCGGCGCCCGAATTGTAGGCCGCCATGGCCAGATACCAGTCGCCGAACTGCCCGTACAGATCGCGCAGATCGCGCGCCGCCGCTCGCGTGGCTTTCTCCGGATCCTGCCGCTCGTCCACCCACCAGGTCTTCTGCAGGCCGTATTTCCGGCCCGCGAAGGACATGAACTGCCACATGCCGCGCGCGCCCGCCTTGGATACCGCCTGCGGCTGGAACGCGCTCTCGGCCTGCGCCAGATAAATCAAATCCTGCGGCATGCCCTCTTCCCTGAAAACACGCCGGACCATTTCGCGATAGCGTCCCTCACGGCGCAGCCCGGTCTCGACGATGGCGCTGCCCCGGGACGTCTTGAAAAAATTCAAATAGGCGAGAACGGGATCGTTGACCGTCAGCGGCAGGTCATGGGCGATGTCNNAGATCGAATCCGCTGGCGAGCAGCCGGTCGAGCGCCTCGTCGAATTCCTCGCGCGCCTTGCCGAGATGCCCGGCCTTGAAATCCTGTTCACCCGCGTCGAACGCGGCCTGACTTTCCGCCGCAAGCTGCAGGGCGGCGTCCGGGGATTGAATCACCAACGGCATCAATTTTTTGTTTTGCGCATTCAGTGGCAAAGAAGACAGACCCTGATCTTGCGATGGCAAACTAATCTGAGGAGGCCGTACCTGCACCGCCGTCTTGGCCGAGTCCTCGCAACCAGCCAGGCCAAAAAAAACACCGGCTGCGGCGAGAACCCAAAATCCCGATTTTTGAGCGCGATTAACCATGATTGTTTTTGGGACCCAATTTGAAACGAATAGCGGCACGGTCCTCTGCCTTGAAGAGAGCACAATGCCTGCCAAACTTGGGAGCAGTGTTCCGCCACAGAAACGCTGCACCCTCGATTATAATTCACCTGCCCCACAGGGGGTCAATAGCAATTGTCAGACCCTGTTAATATTCTCCTAACCCGCTTAAAAACAAGCTTTTAGAAGAACACCACTTTCGGATGGGGCAAGAGGCTCCGGCATTCTCAACGTCCTTAAAATTTGAATTGGGCTTGGTCGCGGATTCTGCCGTCAAAAGCTCGGCTGTGCCACCCAGCAAAAGATGTGTAGTTTCGGAGCACATTGTCCGATTCGTTGCCATAAGTTTTGTTGCCACAAACGGTTATGAATAACAGGAAAAATCTTGTCCATTTCTGGATTCGATGGGGCGGAGACAAGATGGCGTGGAGACAAATTGGTCTCCCGGTGCAAACATTCCAAGGCTCCCACGCCGCACAGCGCATGATTCGCCAGCGTATAATTTTGATGGTTACTTTGCGATTGGAAGCATTGCGGCGCCTGGATATCAACCCTCGAAAGGGGAATCATGGGACTCAAGATTTTTCAGATAGACTCCTTCACGGAACGGCCGTTCGCTGGAAATCCGGCGGCCGTGTGTCTGCTGGAAAAAGAGCCGGAAGATTCCTGGATGCAGCTTGTTGCTCGTGAAATGAATCTTTCTGAAACAGCGTTTCTGGTTCCTCGCGGCGGTGAGTTTGGGTTGCGCTGGTTCACGCCGACCATGGAAGTCGATCTTTGCGGGCATGCCACGCTCGCGAGCGCGCATTTTCTCTGGGAACAGGGACACCTCGCGGCCGACTGCCCTGCGCGCTTCCATACTCGATCGGGTCTGCTTACGGCGGATAAAAAAGGAACCTGGATCGAGATGGATTTTCCGGCCACGCCCGCAACATCCGATGCCTCGGCTGAAATTCTAGAGGTGGCGCTGGGAGTCAAGGCCTCCTACGTGGGCCGAACGCGGTTCGATTACGTAGTAGAGGTTGGTAGCGAAGAGGCGGTGCGCGCGCTGAATCCGGATTTCACGGCCTTGCGCCGGTTGAAGGGGCGCGGAGTAATCGTCACAAGCCGCGCGTCCGGCGTTGGCTACGACTACGTCTCGCGTTTTTTTGGGCCCGCCGTGGGCATTGACGAAGACCCGGTCACGGGCTCGGCCCATTCGTGCCTCGGCCCGTTCTGGAAAGAGCGGCTCGGTCGCGACGGTCTCACCGGATTTCAAGCTTCCTCCCGCGGGGGATTTGTGCGCACGCGGTGCGTCGGAGATCGCGTGCTCATTTCCGGCCAGGCGGTGACCGTGTTTCGCGGCGAACTGGTTTCGTAGCGCCGGCGTCCCGCCGGCAATTCTTGTATTCGTGTTGCGGCGCAAAGAGTGCCGGCGGGACGCCGGCGCTACAAAACCCACGCCACCGATTTGCGTTTGTTTCCTTTTCTCCCTGCCATCCTGCCTCCGGCGCTTAGACCTGCTCTTCTTCTTCCACCGCGACTCCCCTCGCGGCCCTGGCCGCGGCGATTACTTTTTCCGCGATTTCGCTGGGCACATAATCGTAATGCGAATACTCCATGGT
>PMOP01000017.1 GCA_003161495.1 Acidobacteriota bacterium
GCCGATCCTGCGCCAGCGCGGCGATGCCGCCGGCAAAACCTTGGCGAGCGCGCTGCGGCGTTCGTTGGGCCGTTTCTTGGGCCGTCGGCGTCGCTTGGGGCGTTTCCGCGTGCGTCTCTTGGTATTGGTTCAGCATGGACATGGTGGCCGGAGCTTATCGGGCCTGCCGGCCGAAAGGAACCCGCCTTCGGCCTTGGGTAGTGTCTCAGTTTGATTGTGGCGAAGCCGCTATTCACCCTTCGCTCGGTCAACAAACATAACTTCGGGAACCGCGCGTTTCGCTCCAAGTGAAGTAATTTCGTGGCGACGCAATTTGGCGCCCTGGATGTTGACCAAGTCGTGCGCCTCCGAAAGAAAGTGCCGGATAAGGGCTCGCTCCAGAAGGTCCAAGCATTTTTCCTTTTTTTGTCCAGGCTTTGGGATGAAGCGGCCTACCAAGAGAATGCGCCTCCCGTTCTTTGCATTCTGAAGATGCAGCATTAGCGGAAGATTCTTGAATTGCCCTCTCACTCGCCCCTGAAGTGACTCTGCCTTTCCCACATATAGGGCCTCGATGTTTGTTCCATATCGACGCCCAAACACGTAGATGCCGGCCTTCTGAGGCAGCTTTTTGTAATCGCAAGTGTAAATAAGATTTTCCTGCGAACCATTCTTCAGCGAAATAGGACGCGCCCACTCCAATTTCAATTTCATATCTTGCACCCTCGCATTTCGGCGCAGATCAGTATATGCTTGCCGCTAAGCAACGCAAGGTAGCAGTAATGCCCCGAGGCCCCAAAGGCGAGCGCCGCCCCGCAGCAGTAAACGCCCGCGCCGAGATGATCGCCAAGATTGCGACGGGCGAGTTGGCGGACGATGTGTCGATGCCCGAATCAGAGGGCAAGAACGCCGCTGCGGTCGCTCTAGGCCGTATGGGCGGGAAGGCGCGCGCTGCGGGACTGTCTGCCCGAAAGCGCAAGGAAATCGCCAAAAAGGCCGCCACAACTCGCTGGGGAAAACGGTAGCGTCGCTTGACGACGATAATTTTTTGGTCCACAAGTGTGGGGCGATAAATTATCGAGATTGCAAAAATGACCCTGCCAAGGTTACGGCCTACACCGCTGATCTACAAGGAAGATTGGGAAATTGATCCCCGGCTAGTCCCATTCGGGGCAACAAGGCCTGAGCTCGTTGAGGTTGCGCGAGCCGTGGTTGCCGCGCGCGCGGACGCCGTAGAGAACGATCCGGCGACAGCAGAGGGCCAGTTTGCGTATATTTTCGGAACTCGATCTACGCGCACTCTATGGCGCAGAAAGGGTTGGCTTCTCCACCGAGAGGAAAACATCGAGTCAGTAAAGCATCCAAAATTGGATTGGAAAATCGTCTATCAAAGCGTGGATATTGCTGCATCCATCCCGAACTCGCCACGGGCGGTCTCCGGCAAAGGATCTGGTGCGGATCGTCTTATCGATATGGGTCAGGGAGCGCTTTTTACTCCCGAACAACTCGCCGCCGGGAATGCTTCTAAATTTACACCATTAAATTCTGGTGTTTGGTTCTACTGCGTTTCCGTCGATGGCGATGATGTTCGCGCGGAATTGTCACTTCCGGTTGGAGTTAGCGGCAATAACTTTGATGGCTTCATCGAGCGGATTTTCATAATCCGCGGAGGTGAATGGCCTGAGCTTGCTGTGAGGCCGTTGCCCCAAGGTGGTGCGGCCGAATTTGAACCGGTTGTCACGCGCAAGTAGTCGAACATGTTCAACGTTCGAAGGCTAGAGCTGGCCCGTAAGCGGCGCCGGCATACGGCAAAGATTCTCGCGGAGCGAGCGCGGATCGCTCCGGTGACGCTTTCGCGCGTTGTGAACGGCTTGCAAATTCCAGACGACGACACCATCAACAAGCTGATCGGCGCTTTAAACTATCCTCGTGAATTTTTCTTTCGCGATGACATCGATCCTATCGACGCGTCTACCGCAAGTTTTCGTAGCCTTAAGGCGATGACGGCTCGTGAGCGTGACGCCGCACTTGCCGCTGGTGAGCTCGCATATGAAATGGCTGATTGGGTTAGGGCAGAATTCAACTTACCCGCCGCCGATCTACTGGACCTAAGTCACGAACATGATCCATCCGCTGCTGCGAGAACGCTCCGGCAGTATTGGGCGATTGGTGAACGGCCGATTGGAAATATGGTCAAGTTACTTGAGGCAAAGGGCGTCCGTGTATTTTCTCTGGCAGAGAACACCAAAAATGTGGATGCCTTCTCTTGTTGGCGCAATGACGAACCATACATTTTTCTGAATACGTTCAAGTCAACGGAACGCAGTAGATTCGATGCCGCCCACGAGCTTGGGCATCTCGTTTTGCATAAGCATGGTGGGGCAAAACAGGGCAAATCCGTCGAGCATGAGGCGCACTTATTTGCGGCGTCATTTTTAATGCCACGCGATGACGTCCTTTCCTCTATTCCCTTTGTGACAAGTGTCGAGCAGATCGTAAAAACAAAGGGACGCTGGGGTGTATCCGTCGCTGCCTTGGCTTACCGGCTTCATAAACTTAATGTGTTGACTGACTGGCAGTACCGAATATTTTGCATCCAGATCAATCGCAAATTCGGGCAGCACGAACCCAACGGACTACCGCCGGAGCGGTCCAGCGTGTGGCAAACGATTCTTACGCATCTCTGGAAAGAGGGCATCACGAAAAACCACGTGGCGGCCAGCCTAAATATTCCTTCGGACGAAATGGAGAACCTCCTGTTCGGCCTAACCGGTGATGTAACTCCGCCAGATCGCGGAAAACCGACGCTTAAGATAATCTGAACTGTTTACTTCACGCTAGAGCACGTTTGTCTTAAG
>PMOP01000433.1:0-8473 GCA_003161495.1 Acidobacteriota bacterium
CCGCACAGGCAAGAGTGCCTGATGACATAACGAAGTCGGCCTCACGACGATCCGAGTAAACTGTGAGCTGTCCAAAGCGCAGAGCTCGGGTCGAAGGAGGCCGAGATGAGAATTATAGGATGCGATTTGCACGCGCGACAACAGACGATTTCGATGTTGGACACTGAAAGCGGAGAGGTGATCGAGAAGACACTCCAGCATGAGGGCGAGGAGGTGCGGGAGTTTTACGCCGCACTGTCCAAGCCGGTGCTGGTGGGGCTGGAAGCGACCGGATCGATGTTCTGGTTTCTGCGGCTGCTGGAGGAGTTGGGGATCGAGTACCGCGTGGGACATCCCGCGGCGATTCGCAAGGCCGAGACGCGGAAGCAGAAACACGACCGGCGCGATGCGGAGTTGATTCGGCGGTTGTTGGTGGAGAATCGGTTTCCGCAAATCTGGCTGCCGACGGCGGAGCAAAGGGATCTGCGGACGTTGCTGCAGCACCGACACCAACTGGTGCGGATGCGGGTGATGACGCAGAACGGGCTGCAAGGGTTGGCTCTGAGCCAGGGATTGCGGCGCGGCGCCAAGCTGTGGAGCCAAGCTGGGCAACGGGCGCTGGATTCGTTGCCGCTGGCCAACTATAGCGGCACGCGGCGACAGCAGTTGCAGGAATTGCGCCAGCAATTGAACCAGCGCCTGCAGATGCTGGATCAAGCGGTGTGCGAGCAGGTCGAGCGGCGAGCCGGGGCGCGGCTGTTGTTGAGCCACCCGGGCGTGGGACCGATCACGGCGCTGGCCACAGAAGTATTCTTGGGAGATGCGCGGCGATTTCCCAACGCCAAAGCGGTGGCCAGTTACGTGGGACTGATTCCCAGCGAACACTCCAGCGGCGGCAAACAGCGGAACGGAAGTTTAAGCAAGCAGGGTAATCCGCTGCTGCGGCTGTTGTGGGTGGAAGCGGCGCGAGCGGCCGCACGCAAGGATGCACGGTTGAAACAGTTTTATCGTAAGAAGTTGGTGCAGAAAGGTCTGGGCAAGGCGGTGGTGGCCACGGCGCGAAAGTTGGGCATTCGGCTGTGGATCATGATGCGCGACCAGATCGATTACACCGAGTTCTGCCGGCGGGCGGAACAACGGTGCCCCCATGCGGGAATGCCTGAGTAGCACAGTGGTCATCTTTGATTGACCGGGTGTCTGATGAGGCTACCCGCCTCCCTGAAGGGCAGGGAGATCGAACAACTCCTCATGGTCTGCAATGATCGGAGAGATGTTTGGTGGGTACACCGTAGTGAGGAACGCCATGGGGCCCGAGCCTAGCTTGGACGCAAAAACTTCACCAGCGAAGACCACTCGGTCCCGCACCGAAATGGAATGCGGAATCGAGACAGTAGGGGTGTGCGCAAAAGCATTCAAAACGAGCGCACTATTCCCCTTGACACGGCCGACTTCGTTAGAGATGTGCTACTAAANNCTTCGTTAGAGATGTGCTACTTATCTATCTATTCTTCCACCAATTTCTTTTTATGTTTGGGAGGCTTCAGGCGCTTATCGGGGATCACGCGCCCCGCCGGCGGAGGTCCGGCCAATTCGCGCGCGCGGCGTCTCGCTTCGCCGCTGGCGGTGAACTTTTTTGGCTTGGTTCTGGATTTACTTCGGCTCATGAATGACTCAGATCCAACGGTGTTGAAATGGCGGCGCTGGCCCCGCGAGCCATCCTACCACTTCATTGACGCACTGCAGCGGCCGTAGCCGCGAGGGATTCAGCGAGTTCCAACACCTTGGGGTTAACACAAACCTCGTAATAGGGGCGTGAGCCGGCTTCTCCAATTTTGCCGCCGGCCTGCAGTTGGCGGACGAATCCGCGGCGGATCAGAACGGGCTCGATGCCTTCGCCCACCGGGGTTTCTCCATAGAAAAACGTGACGCGTTCCTTGCCCCAGGGCATGACGCATTCGGTTTCCAGGGGCGTCAGAGAAATTTCTTCCTGTAACTTCTGAAAACCTTCGTCGTTCAATTCCACGCCGTTCAAGTTAAAGCGAATGAGGTATTCGTCGGCCTCCTCCTCGGCCCCGCCCTCCATCATCGTTTGAAAGAGGAATAATCGAAATGGCGATGGATTTTCGGACAACATGCGCCTGGCAGCCTTGGAACAGCTCGAAAGGCGATCCGACAGGTTCAGCGCTCGGGAAATCATGATACGCGAATCGGTGTCCATCCAGTACGTCGGCGCGGATCCCTGAAACGCGATGCCCACGCCCAGCTCGAGGCGAGGCAGATCGCTCGAAGCCGGACGCTCATTGTACGCGGCGGAAACAGCCAGAATTTGCCGCGCCAGGGCGCAGGCCTTGGAAACCGCGCGCTGCGTCGTCCGGGTGGATTCGGTCTCATAAATCGCCAGGACCAGCGCGTCGCCTTCGATAAAGACTTTCGCGGCGCCATACCGTTCGAGAATGCGCTTCACGGGTTCGTAAAAATTCAAGCTGAAGAGCGACGCGGGATTAAGTCCGCGCGCGAGCAGGTCCTGCGTGATCTTCGTTGAGCCGCGCACATCCGCCTTGATGATGGTGTGGGAGACGACGCGATCCTCGGCCGGCCGGGCTTCCTCGGGCAGCAGGAATTCGTACAGGCTGTGGTTCATTTCGGAAAGTTCGCGCGTGCGCTCGTTGCGCACCAAGTTGACCCGCTCCATCGCCGCGCTTAGCCGCTCGAAATTGCGCGCATCGCGCCGCAGCCTCATAAAATCTTCCGTGAAACGCAGGACGACGGCGCGCACTTCTTCGCGCGGCGTTTTCCGGATTTTTTTGGACAGATCGTCAATGCGCTGGGTGGAATACTGCCGCGCCGGAAACTGCTTCAGGATGCCTTCCACACGCTTGAATTCCTCGCGCGACACCAGCGCTTTTTTCAATTGCTGCAAGTGGATCGGAGGGCAGTAGTCGTGGCAAATGTTCCGCAACTGGTAGCTGGCCAGGATATGCACGAGCAAGTCACGCTGCTCGAGCCGGGCCACCAATTCATCGAGGAGTCTCGCGCGCTGTTCCGCCGCGCCTCCGTGCGGTTCACCCGGCGCGGCCGGATCGAACAAGCGGCGCGCGTTTTCCGGCTGGTTCAAATAGTCGCCCAGACGATCCTGATACTGCTTGGCCAGGTAATCCGCCTCGCCGCGCGAGGTTTCGATGCGGGGACTTGCTTCCTCAAGCTTGAGACGCGCGTGGCGCAACCGTTTTTCGACATCCGAGATGGACGCGCGAAGTGTTGCCGGATCGGTCCGGAAGCCCACACGCCCGATCAGGCTTTCGGAGCGTTCCAGCTTTCGCGCGAACGCGGCGCGCTCGTCCTCGAGGCGCGCGATTTCCGCGCGGTGCGCCACTGCGCCGTCCACCAGCTTCTGATGTTCGCGCCAGGAATCGTTCAGGTCGGTCCCACCGTCGCCGGCCAGAACGGATTCGCGAAGAAAATCGAGCAGCACCGCATCGAACGTCTCGAAGCGGTCCTGGTCACGCAAATAATTTCCGAGCAAAACGTATTGCTCAAGAAACAGCACGTCGTCCTTGCCGCCTTCGACGAACGCCAGGCGATTGTTCAGCAGTTCGTAAGCGGACGAGCCTTCGTCGCCGAACAGGGCCTTCCGGGATCTTGCCAGCGTGCTTTCTTCTATCTCCAGAATCGCCTGAAACACGTGCTGCCCCACGTTGCGAAACAGATTGCGGCGGTCCGCCTGCAATTCGGCCAGACGCGCCTTGATCACGTGGGCCTGCTCGGTGTGATCGAAATGCTGGCCGCGGCTGCGGATCCATTCCTTGGCTTCGAGCAGAAGGTTTGCAAACTGCGTGCCGATTTCCTGTGTCAAATACTTCGTCACCGTCACGCGAAGAAGCAGATCGATCTCGATGTTTTTTTCATACTTGGCCTGCTGCAGCCCCGCATGCAGGAGGTCGGATAGATGCTTCTTCCAGGATGGCGCCTCCGGCGCGCGCACGGCCTTGCGCTGGTTCTCGCGGCGCGCAAGTTGACGCCGGTCGATTTGCAGGCGGTCGGATTGCGTCAGGAATGGAAGATTGGCAATCTGGCGGATATATTCCAGGAGGTAGCCTTCGGTCGTCTCCACAAAAGTGGGGCTCAGGAAAACGTCATGATGGATGTTATCCACCCCAACGGCCAGAGTGCCGAGGGGAAGTTCCGCCGAATAGGCCCTCAGGTTGACGCGCGCAGGCGTACCCGAGGAAAGCATGGACGTGCGTTCAGACATAAGTGGCGGCGCTAGGGCTCATGTCTAGGGTAACAAGCGTGGGAAGTGCGAACAAGACGGGCGAATCCAACCCGTTAACAGCAGATCGGACATCTTGCCGGGCATAAAAGGTTTAGTAGCACGGGCTTCTGCCTGTGAGTTTTATTCCTTGCAAGGCCGAATCCCCACAGGCTTGAAGCCTACGCTACAAATGCAAATCCGAGACGGCGATGCGACGCGAATCTCCTCCCGCGTGATGGAGGCGGATCTCGACGATGGGCCAGTCAGTGCGCAGCGTGAAATGCTCGGGCCACTCGATAATCACGATGGCTTTTTCCGAAAGGGCGTCTTCGAGGCCGAGCGATTCAAGGTCATGAAAGTTTTCTATGCGGTAAAGATCGACGTGGTAGACCTTGCACGGCTGCGAGTTTCGTTCACGTTCCGGCAGATCGCCCGGCAGAATTTGTTTGCGAAATTCGTGGACAAGGTTGAACGTGGGGCTCGTGACCTCTTCCTCTTTGGCGGCGCCCAGGCCGCTGATGATTCCCTTGGTCAGAGTGGTTTTGCCGCTGCCGAGGTCTCCCTTCAAAAGCACCAGGACAGGCGGTTGAAGTTTCGATGCGATTTCGCGGCCCATTGCGATGGTTTCTTCCGAAGTGTGTGTGATGAATTCCTTAGCCGTCATTTCGCAGACCCAATTCCAGGATCGTTCGCTTTCAGTAGGACGGGCTTTAGCCTGTCGGGTTTCTGCCCGGACTCGCAAGATTGTTAAGCATTTGCGATGCCCGCAGGCCCAAATTCAAAAGCAGACAGGCTGAAGCCCGTCCTACCTATACCCAGTCAAAACGCGCGCGTACGCTTCCGGAATCGCGTCGATCAGGTCGGAAGCAATCAAGGGCGCCTCTCCTACGCGCGACGCCGCTATATCTCCGGCCAGGCCGTGTAAGTATATTCCAAAACTGAGCACACGAGTCCAATCCTCGACGCCAAACTGCGCCGTCAGCCCGGCTAGAATTCCAGTAAGCACGTCGCCGGTTCCGCCGGTCGCCATGCCGGGATTTCCCGTGGTGTTGATGTAGGCGCAACCAGTGGGCGTCGCAAGAATCGTGTGAAAACCTTTGAGGATCACGTGCGCGCGCCAGCGGCCCGCGGCTTCGAGCGCCACTTCCAACCGGCGCGCCTGCACTTCGTTTACCGTGATCCCCAGCAGTCGCGCCATTTCGCCTGGGTGAGGAGTCAGCACCATGGCCGGGGCATGGCGTTCGTTCAGAGTGTCAGCCACGCCGTCGAAAGCGTTCAGGCCATCCGCATCCAAAATAATCGGGAGTTCCGTCTGCGCGACAACCAGCCGGATAAATTCCTGCGTCTCGCTTTGCATGGAAAGCCCCGGCCCGATGGCCAGAACGGATTTGCCGCGCAAAATTTCAACAAACTTTCCGTAATCGAGATTGCGAAGGCTCGCCGTGCCGGCTTCGGTAGACGCGAGCGGAGCCGTCATCATTTCCGGCATTCCCGCGGCCACAGTGGCCAGCACATCCTGCGGCGTGGCCACGGTGACGAGGCCCGCTCCAGAGCGCAACGTGCCGCGCGCCGCCAGAATTGCCGCGCCGGATTTCCCGAGCGATCCGGCGACGATCAGCGCGTGGCCATACGTCCCTTTATTCGCGCCCGCATCGCGCACGAGCGGCAAGCCGCGAAACTCCCCCGTCTCAATCCAGTGAATTTTCAAATGCGGATCGGACTCCAGCAACTCCGGCGGCGTCCCGATATCTTTTATGAGCAGCACGCCGCAGCACGACGAGTGCGGCAGAACGAGCTGCCCTACCTTTGGCGCGGTCAGGGTCACCGTGAAATCGGCGGACACAACCGGCCCGCCGAAATCCTGCGTATCGGAAGCAAGACCGGAAGGCATATCCACGGCCACCACGACCACTTGTCCGCGCCTTTTCCCTCGCGCTTCGTTCAGATCCTGGATGACAGCACCGAGTAATCCTTCGACCGGCCCGCGCAGCCCGGTGCCCAGCAGCGCGTCAACGATCAAGTCCGCTTCGTCAAGCGCCACGCGCGCGGATTCCCACTCCGCATCGCTCGTTACGAGGTGCAATTCTCGGAGGCCTTGCTGCCAGCGCTTTAAATTAGCCGCCGCATCGCCCTCGACGGAACCGGGGTTCGCAAAAAGATAAACAACGGGAGCGGAGCCAAAATCTTTCAACCGTCTTGCAACGACCATGCCGTCGCCGCCGTTGTTTCCTTTTCCGCACAGCACCAGTATTTTACGGTTCTTAATGTCCGTGAATTTTTCACGCAAAAAATCGGCGATGGCCGTTCCCGCGTTCTCCATTAGTTTTATGCCGGGAATGCCGTACCGCTCGGTGGTCAGCCGGTCGGCCTCGCGCATCTGCGCCGCGGTCAGAACTTTCACGCGCGCTTCTCCTCGGAGGTAGCGGAAAAGCGCATTACGATCACGGTCATATCGTCGGCCTGTTCGGGAGAGCCGGACCATTCCTCGGCGGCGCGCATCATGGCCTCGGCAATTTCGTGCGAAGACTCGTTTTTATTTCGAGTAGCAACGTCGATGAGGCGCGTGGTTCCGAATTCTTCGCCGTACACGTTTTCGGGCTCGATCAATCCGTCGCTATACGCGACAAGCATGCTGCCGTGCTCAATTTCCACCGCGCCTTGCTCGAAGGGCACATCGTTGAACAATCCCACCACCATCCCGCCGGCTTCGAGTTTCCTGATTTTAGCTCCGCAAATGTAAACGGGGGGAAGGTGCCCGGCATTGGTGTAATGGAGTTGGCGCGTCTCCGCATCGTACACGCCGAAGAAACAAGTCGCGTAGCGCTCGTCGTTGGTATTCCGGAACAAATGCAAATTCAGGTGCGAGACGATTTCGGCGGTATCAATCTCTTCGTGATGAGTTCCGGGCTGCCCGTTCCGGTAACGCAGGACATCGCTGCGCAGCGCGGCCTGCACGTTGGCCATCAGCAGCGCCGCGGAAATTCCCTTCCCGCTGATGTCCGCAAGAGCGACGGCGAAGCGCGTCGGAGAAATGCGAATAAAATCGTAGTAGTCGCCGCTGACGACCCGAGCCGGACGGCAGATGGCTTCGATTTCGATTCCCTGCAGATTCGGCACTGACCGCGGAAATAATTGCTGCTGCACTTCATGAGCGATGGACAGCTCGTTCTCGAGCTTCTGCCGCAAGCGCTGTTCCTCAATCAGCGTGGAAACCGACTGCATCATCGAATTGAACGATTCGCCGAGCGCCGCCAGTTGATCGCGATGCGGCAAGCGCACACGAAATGTAAGATCGCCTTCCTGCACGTGCTGCGTGGCGCTGTACAGCCTGTCCACTGCTGTAGTAATCGTCCGCGTCATGATGATGCCCGTCACCAGCGAAACTATTTCAATGAGCAGAAAAACCGCGCCGACCACCAGCAGCGCCGTCGCTGCCGCGCCGCCCAAATCTCCCAGCGGATTAAAGAGCCGGCGGTTCAGAAGCGACGGACGCGTGCTGAACGATGCGAATACCTGCGAGGCCGCTCCCTTTTGCTGCTGGTGGTCGAGATCGAGAACCTCGAGCCCTACGATTCCCGTGATGAGCTTGTCGAATGGATTGGCAGCCTTTGGAACCTGGCGGCCGACAGGCCCAATTTGCTGCTCGGACGCAAACCGCTGTGTGTTATTTACGATCGTGGCTTGGGGGTTTTCGTCGTCGACGTCGGGGCGCACGATGTTGAACTGGATCGGCCCGAGCTCCGGCGCCAGGGTGTCTATGAACTCAGGCGTGATAGGAACAGTTACGGAAACTAAAATGCGTTCGGTGGGAGTCTGGCGCGCGACCACGCCCCTCAACGCCAACTGCCCTCCGCTGAGAACAAGTCCACGGAAGCGATTCCTCCCGGACACGCCGTTGGCGTGAAGCAATTCGTCGCCCTTGCCCGTTTCGATTTTCAAGCCGGGCAATTCGGCCATGGCATTCTTGATGTACGTGGCTGGGTCCACCGGCAGTGCAAGAGCCGCCGCGCCATGTCCGAGCGTCGCTTCGGCTGCGTACGATGTGGCCATCGCGGTGGCCATCACGCCCACGCGCTCCTCGCGCTCTTCCATTTCCGTGTAAATGACGTACGAGCCAAGCTGCCAGTACAGCAGGTAGGCCGCAAGCCCCGCCATCGCCAGGAGGAGCAGCACCGGAACGACCGCGATGAAAACATACGCCGCGACCAGCCGGTTGCGCAGGCTCCAGAGAAGATGGTCGCG
>PMOP01000433.1:8520-9082 GCA_003161495.1 Acidobacteriota bacterium
AAATCGGGAAGACTCATGCCCGCCCAAATGGCGCGGCTCCGTGTTGTCAGTGTGGAAGGCATGTACACAGATTTTAGTGGCGCAGGCTTCAGCCTGTGGGGTTTGGTCCTGGCAAGGTCGAACCCCCACAGGCGGAAGCCTGCGCCACCAAACCCAAATCAAAATCCGCTAATTTTCCTACCTTACGACGGTATCACTTCATGAGGCGAACCGGCCAGCAATCGTGAAAGCAAATAATTATAGGCAAAAGGATCGTGCAAGTTTACTTCCTGCCGAGCGTCACCGCGGCATTTCCCTCGCGGCCCTGCCTTGAAATCCGGCTGTGATTAAAACCGTAAGAGAAATAGATCACCAGGCCGATTAACAGCCACACGAAGAGCCGGATCCAATTGGCGACGGGAAGAGAAAACATCAGAAGCAAACAGCACGCGATACCGAGGATCGGAACGACCGAGCCCAGTGGCGCGCGAAATGGACGGTGCACTTCGGGATGCGTCCGCCGCATGATCAAGACCGCCGCGCAGACAATCACGAAAGCCAGCAACGTCCCGATGTTCACGAG
>PMOP01000433.1:9131-14488 GCA_003161495.1 Acidobacteriota bacterium
TCCCGCGCCATGGCCAGAAAAATTCGCGGCTGGCTGAGCATCATGACCAGGAGGACCGATGTGATTCCCGCGATGGCCCCGACGGATACCAGCAGCTCCGCCCACGGCAGGCCTACTTGCCGGAACGCGTCGGAAACTGGAGCGTCGATATTGATTTGATTGTAGGGCACCATCCCGGTCAGCACGCCGGCAACGGCGATGTAGAGAACGGTGCAAAGGACGAGAGAAGTCATGATCCCGATGGGAACGTCGCGCGAAGGATTGCGCGCTTCTTCAGCGTGCGTGGATATCGAATCAAAACCAATGTAGGCAAAAAAGACGAGGGCGGCTCCGGCGAGCATGCCCTGGGGTTTTCCGCCGGGCCCGGATTGCCCCATCACGGTGTGGCCGAAGAAGCTGAGACCGCTTAAGCCAAACGGAGCGAAGGGCGACCAGTTGGCAGCGTGCACATACATGGCGCCAACTCCGATCACGAAAAATACGATGAGCAGCTTCAGCATGACGATCGCCGCATTCACGCTGGCGCTTTCGCGAATCCCTTTCACCAGAATTACCGTGACAAGCAGCGCGATGGCGATCGCGGGAAGATCGAACCAGGTTCCCGTCAAGATGAGATGCCCGGAGGCCAGGTCGTAATCGAAAGGAGCGTTCGTGAAATGATGGGGTAATCCGATATGGAAGAAGGTTAAAAAATCCTGGAAGTAATGCGACCAGCCGTGCGCCACCGTGGCCGAAGCTACCGCGTACTCCAGAATCAAATCCCATCCCATGATCCAGGCGAACAGTTCTCCCAGCGTGGCGTAGGCGTAGGTGTAGGCCGATCCTGCCACCGGGACCATTGAAGCGAACTCCGCGTAACAAAGCGCCGCGAACACGCAGGTGATTCCCGACACGACGAACGAAAGCATCAGCGCGGGGCCCGTGAGGTCATGCGCGGCAACGCCGGTCAGCACGAAGATGCCGGTGCCGATGATCGCTCCGACGCCCAGGCTCGATAGCTGGATGGGGCCGAGGACGCGGCGCAATTGATTTTCGCCGTGAATTTCTTCGACCAGGGCCTCGTGCGTCTTTACTTGAAACAATTGATTCGCCATATCCACCTTCGTAGGACAGGCTTCAGCCTGTCNNTGAAGAGGCGGGCTACAGCAATCCTTGCGCGACTGCTGTAGCCCGGGTCTTCAGACCCGGGGTTTTTCTTCGCCGCCCAGGACCATTTCATTTCATGCACCCGCCTTTGACCGCCGCGACCACGCCCAATACACAGGAAGGCCGAGGAGCACGATCACCAGGCCGGGCCAAGTGTCTTGCGTTTGATACAGAATCAAGATCAGCATGATGATCAGCGCGGTCACAATATACAGGATGGGAACAACCGGATATCCCCACGCGCGGTACGGACGCTCCGCGTCCGGACGTTTGCGGCGCAGGACAAAAACCCCGCCGATGGTGAGCACATAAAATATGAGCACCGCGAAAACTACGTAGTCCAGCAAAACGCCGTAGAGATTTCCGTAGCTCACCGCGCCGGTGGCGGCGTTCACGAGGCGCGTTCGGAGCAGCACGAGGATGGCCGCCCAAATTCCTTGCAGCACCAGGCCCATCGCGGGTACGTGATTGGCGTTGAGCTTTCCGATGCTGCGAAAAAATAATCCGTCGCGCGACATCGCGTAATAAACGCGCGCGCCGGCGAGGATCAGGCCGTTGGCGCAGCCGAATGTGGAGATCATGATGGCGAGGGCCATCAGCGTCGCGCCGCTATTGCCGAAAATCGCGGCCAACGTGGCAGTGGCGACGCGATCGTCGGGCGCGGTCTGAATCTGGTGCAGCGTAAGCGTCGAAAGATATCCGAGGTTGGCCAAAAAATAGAGAGTGATGACAACGCCGGTGCCGACAGCAAGCGAAATCGGAATGTCGCGCCGCGGATTTTTTACTTCGCCGGCGGTGAAGGTGATGTTGTTCCAGGCGTCCGCTGAAAAAAGCGATCCCACCTGCGAAACGCCGAAGGCGATGAGCAAGCCAAAAGTTCCCGACGCAGCCGTCACGGAAGGAATGAACGATTTCATCCACGCGGCGCCCGGCTCGATGGTCCGGGGATCGTGCAGCGTCCAGAGACCGCTGAAATTGGCCTGAATCGCCGCGGCGTTCCGGCCGAGAAACAATCCGGCCAGGATCAGCGCGGCCAGCCCCAGCATTTTCGCCGACGTGAAAACATTTTGAATCAGCTTGCCGATTTTCAACCCGCGCGTGTTGAGCGCGGTGAGAAACACAATCAGGAGCACCGCCACAAGCTGCTGCACGGAAAGGCTGATCGCATATTTATCGGAGAGCGCTATCGGAGAGACGACCCAGGCGCTCGGAGAAATCGCGGGCCACAGAACGCCGAGGAATCGCGCGAACCCCACGGCCACCGCGGCGATGGTTCCGGTTTGAATGACGAGAAAAAGAGTCCAGCCGTACAGAAATCCCCACAGCGGAGAGTACGCCTCGCGAAGATAAACGTATTGCCCGCCGGCCTTCGGCATCATGGCCGCGAGTTCGCCGTAGGAAAGCGCCGCGGTCACCGTCATGAGCCCGGTGATTACCCAAGCTGCAAGTAATCCTCCAGTAGACCCAGCGTCGCGCGCAATATCCGCGGAAACAATGAAGATGCCCGAACCGATCATCGAGCCGACAACAATCGTCGTCGAATCGAACAGGCCCAGCCCGCGAACGAACCCCGAGGAATCCGCCTCAGCGGGAAGCGCCGTCGCTAGGTTGGGTCTCGCTTCAGACACCGGGCTGCTCCTTCCCTCTTCGGGCTTCCTTCGGACTTTCTTCGGCGTGCTCCCGGCTTCGCATAAAACGCCCGTCGCAAAATGAATTCGCTCCCCGTCAAGCTCCGCGGGCTGCGGTGGAGGCCGCCACGTCCAGATATTCGCGGGCCCGATTGCCAGGGTCCGCGACGCAAATCAAATCACGAATCACGGCCAGCGAATCCGCCCCCGCTCGATACACTTCCGCAGCGCGATCCAGCGTGATTCCGCCAATGGCCACCAGTGGTTTTTTTGTCAACCGCCGCGCCTTCCGCAAGAGTTCGGTGCCCACAACCGGGTCGGGATTTTTCTTCGTCGCGGTTTGAAAAATGGGACCGAAGGCGATGTAGTCGGCGGAAGTGCGGTCCGCCGCGGCCAACTGTTCGAGGGTGTGAGTAGAAATGCCCACCCAGCGATCTTTGCCTTCAGACCCGCCGCAAACAGCGCGCGCGTCTTCAACGCTTAGATCATCCTGGCCTACGTGCACGCCGCCTGCTCCCGCAAGCATCGCAATGTCCGGTCGATCGTTCACGATCAACCGTACGCCGCGCGGGTCGAGAAGACTTGCAAGTTGCCGGGAAATTTCGAAAAATTGGCGAGAAGAAGCTGTCTTATTGCGGTATTGAACCAGCTCGACCCCGGATCCTGCCAGCGCTTCGGCCAATTCCAGCTCCGAAATGGTGAGCAAATCGGGGTCGATTATGGCATAGAGGCGGGGGAACACAAGGTTCATATGGGTTTATCCGGTACGCGATGTGGCGAAACGGTCAAGAAAGTGGGTGTCCAGGCGGCCGGCGATAAAATCGGGATCGGTGATGATTTTACGCTGCAAAGGGATGGACGTCTTGATGCCTTCGACCACAAACATTTCCAGGGCTCGCCGCATCCGGACAATAGCCTCGCCGCGCGTGTCTCCGTAGGCGATCAGCTTGGCCACCAGCGAATCATAGTATGGCGGGATGACGGCATCGGCGTGCGCCGCTGTGTCCACACGAATTCCGGGTCCGCCCGGCGTGCGAAACACGGTGATGTGTCCGGCTGAGGGGATGAATGTTTCGGGGTCCTCGGCATTGATGCGGCACTCGATCGCGTGTCCGTGGAGCACGAGTTTGCCGACAACATCGTTCAGCCGTTCGCCCGTGGCCAGACGAATCTGCGACTTGATCAAATCGACGCCGGTAACCATTTCCGTGACGGGATGCTCCACCTGGATGCGGGCGTTCATTTCGATAAAGTAGATCGAACCGTCTTCGTCCATCAGAAATTCAACCGTGCCCGCGCTGGTGTAACCCACTTGCTCCAGCGCCGTGACCACGCGCGCTCCGAGTTCGGCGCGCAGCTTGGCATTCACCGCCGTCGAGGGAGATTCTTCGATGAGTTTCTGGTGGCGGCGCTGGATGCTGCATTCGCGCTCGCCCAGGTGCATGACATGGCCATGCTTGTCTCCAAGCACTTGAAATTCGATGTGGCGAGGCCGCTCGATGAATTTCTCGAGATACAAATCGGGAATGCCAAAGGCCTGCTGCGCCTCGTTGCGAGCGGTGGCAAACGCGGCGGGAAGCTCTTCCTCGGCGCGTACGACGCGCATCCCTCGCCCGCCGCCTCCGGCCGACGCTTTCAATATCACCGGGTACTTGATTCGCGCGGCCTCGGCAAGTGCCGCGGCTTCGTCGGCGACAATTCCCTGCGAGCCGGGCACGACGGGAACGCCCGCGGCGGCCATCTCCCGGCGAGCCTGATCTTTTTCGCCCATCATGCGCAACAGGTCCGGCGAAGGGCCGATGAAAGTGATGTGCGAAGCCTCGCACACCTCGGCGAAATTCGCGTTTTCGGAAAGGAATCCGTAGCCGGGATGAATGGCATCCACGTTCGTGATTTCGGCGGCGCTGATCACCTGCGGAATGTTCAGGTAGCTCTCGCTCGAGCGCGGCGGCCCGATGCACACGGCTTCATCCGCAAAGCGCACGTGCAGCGCGTTGCGGTCCGCTTCGGAGTAGACCGCGACCGTGGCGATGCCCAGTTCCTTGCACGCATCGATGACGCGCAGGGCGATCTCTCCGCGATTGGCTATGAGGATTTTTCGAAACATTTGAGGCCGAATGTAGGACAGGCTTCAGCCTGTGGGGTTTCCATGCAAAGATAAACACCCACAGGCGGAAGCCTGTGCCACTATTTCTTTTTTCCCGTGGGCCGCAGCGCAAACAGCGGCTCGCCGTATTCTACCGGATGCCCGTTTTCCACCAGGACTCGCGCCACTTCCCCGCCGATATCCGCTTCAATCTCGTTCATCAATTTCATCGCCTCGATGATGCAAACGGTCTGGCCCGCTTCCACGAAATCTCCGACGCGAACAAACGGGCCGGCGTCCGGACTCGAGCCCGCATAGAATGTGCCGACAATGGGCGACTTGATGATGTGCTCGTCCGCGGACGCGGCTGCAGGAGACACGGCCTGAGCGAACCCAGATTCGCCCTGCGCGGCCGATGGCGCGGCATTTACGGGAACCTGCGCCGGGATGGCCTGCGGCGCGGCAGCTTGCCCCACGGGAAGCGCCAAAACCGGCGC
>PMOP01000284.1 GCA_003161495.1 Acidobacteriota bacterium
ATCTAAGTGGGTGCCGGTTAGCCGCACTGGGGTATTCAGGTCCGGAGAAACCAATTTGAGCCGTCGATAAGACGAGGACGCTATCCGGAATCTGATATGCGCAACCGCAAAAGTATATATTGGTTAATGAAAACTTCTTAGAAAAGGAGATTCTCTTTGTTAAAGCTAAAGCTGACGATTCGCACGATTCCTCTCCTGGCTCTCCTCCTGCTCGCTGGCGTCAAACAGGCAAGCGCACAAAACGTTAGCGCATATTTTGGCTTGGGCAGCGCCACGGATAGTCCTGTCACCAGCCCGGGCTGCTCTTCGCAACAAATCGACGATCCGTTCAATCCGTCCGGTCCTCCAACTTCCTGCGTCCCGGCGTATGGGATGGGCGGAGTCTTCGGCGTGTTTGGCGCCGACGTTATGATCAAGCCACACTTCGGGATCAATGGCGAATATACATTCCGTTTTGCCCAAGCGAACTATTTGCCCGTTGAATCGCTGAACGTTCGGCCCAACTTTTACGACTTTAACGCTGTATATCAGCCGATTTCGGGTGACAAGCGCATTGTCCCTGTGCTGGAAGGAGGAATTGGCGGGGCCAAATTATCTTTTTACGAGACCCAGCAGGCGGGTTCGTTTAGTCAGAGCCAGTTCTTCGTCAGCTCCAATCACTTTCAAGTACACGGCGCCGTTGGCGTGAAGCTGTATGTGAAATCGGATTTATTCATCAAGCCTCAATTTGATCTCCGCTGGGTGGACAATCTGACTGACCAGTACGGAAGGACGACGGTTCCGGAATATACAATCTCAATCGGCTATACCTTCGGGAGACAATGAGGACCTAACACCCTCCTATCGGGGCGCGCACCCGGGCCGGAAGAAATTTTCCGGCCCACACAGGTGCCACGCGAAATTTGCGAGAAAACTATCTACTTACAACCGGAGAGCGCCAAGAAAAGAGTCAAATATCTTTTTAGCTTTTGTGTGATTAAAAAATTCTCTTTCACGTGCTGATGGCCGCTCTCGCCGAGCTTTGCGGCAATCTCCGGGTGCGAAAGCAAAAACCGGATCTGGTACGCGGTGCCCTCGACCGAATGCGCCAGGAGTCCGGTCTGCTTGTGAATCACCTGGGTCGGAATTCCGCCCACGGCAGACGCCACGACCGGCTTTTTCTTCCAGAGCGCCTCCGAGACCGTCAGGCCAAATCCTTCCCGGAGGCTTTTCTGAATCACGATCGTTGAGGCTCGTTGCAGGGCGTTCACCTCGAGGGGAGCCGAGGCAGGCAGGTCCAGAACTTTGATGTCCGGATCGTTCTCCGCTTCGCGCAGTACTTCTTTCAGCACCACGGAGCCTTCCGGGTCGTCCGGCGCGCCGCCTCCCGCCAGGACTAATTGGCAGTCGAAATATCGTTTTACGATACGATAGGCGCGCACCACTCCCACGGGATCCTTCAGGCGGTCAAACCGAGAAATTTGCGTCAGGATGGGGCGCTGCGGATCAATTCCGTAACGCGCCAGCACGCCGGCAATAAATTCGGGTTCCAGATCGCAATTTTTCTCCGAGAGCGGATCGATGGCCGGATAAAAAAGATATTGCGGGATCGGGAGTTTTCGCGCGAACGCCGGCGAAGAAAACATCGACGCGTCGTGCCGCGCCACGTAGGGCTCCAGAAAATCCCACACGGCCTGGTTCGGATGCGACAAATCGATGTGGCAGCGCCAGACCCAGTGATTGCCATTTTTCTTTCTTGCTTCGATGAGCGCCGCCGGCTGCGGATCGTGAATCACCATGAATTCCGCGTCGAGCGGCAGGCGCGACTGGTTGCGCTCGTTGTACGCCTTAAAAATTTCAAAATCCCGCGCGGTGGCGTGGTACGGCGCGCCATGCAACGCATTGTGAAACGCTTTGGTCACCTCGAAAAAGTCGTCTCCGCCGGTCAACACGTCCCATCTGATATTCAGGCCAAATTGTTCCGCGAGAGGGAGCAGACGGGTCAAAATTTCCGCCACCCCGCCGCCGACCGCGGTCGAATTGATCATCTCGATGCTGCGGCCGCGAAGAGGTTTCGCGAGCGCGCGCAATTCCTCAATTTCGCCCTCGCCCAGAATGCGCGCATATTCCTCCAGCGGGATGCGGCTGGAAATTCCTGTGTCGATCATATTTTCCTCCGCTCGCGGTCGATGAGCCGGAGCATCTTTTCCCGCGTGCCTTCCAGCGTGTTCGTGTAGATGTCGATCTGATTGATGCGTTTCGCCAGGGTCGCCAAACCCAGGCCATCCGCCAGCCAGTGCGAAAAATCGTTGGTCTGCAATTGCAGGCGCAGCCTGGAAGAAATGAAGTGAAAATAAAATCCCGCATGGCTCAGGCGCCCAATTCCCTCGCGGAACTCTTCCAATGTTCTCGCTTGAATGCCCAGAGGCACGGTTACTTCCACGCCTTCGCAAAAATAAAACCGTTCGAGCGCAGCCTGATTTGCGAATTCCGGCGAGGCGGTGCAGAATTCGCCCACCATGCGGCACAAATCCTCGCGCAGCGCCGCGATGGACAGGTAGTCGCGGACATCCAGCGAAGCCAGTTGTTCCCCAAGGTCGTTGCGATTGGCGTCGGCCATGGCCCACTGCGCGAAGTCGTTCGAGAAATTCTCGGTCAAAAAGTGGTGCGCACCCAGCGTCTGAAACGTGTGGTGGAAAATGGACGCGTCGCTGCACTGCTCCAGCCCTTGCAGCAGTTCCCCAACCGTCCCGGCGGATTGATTGCCGATGCGCGTCAGGTAGGATACAGAATAAAAATCAAATGGCGTTTCCGCTGTGGTCATCGAATAATTTTCTCCATTCTGGATAGCGCCTCCGCCACTTCCACCGGCCCGCGCACGCAATACTGCGCCCGCGTCGCTCGGCGTTTTCCTACCAGGACAGAAATCCCACGCTCCGCCGCTGCAAAAGCCGGTTCGTCGGAAAAATCGTCTCCGAAATAAATGGGCAATGCTCCGCGCATGTCAGGTTGGTCGAGAAATTTCCGCACGGCCACTCCTTTGTCTCCAATCGACACGGGCGCCACTTCCACGTCGCGAAGGTTTGCCATCACCTTCAGCGATTGAGCAAGGGGCTTTATGCGTCTCTCCACTTGGCGTACTACCCGCCTCTTGGTCTCGCCGCTCGCGTCTTTTAAATGGACCGAAAAAGTGTTTCGCTTCGGTTCGATCCAGACGCCGGGATAAGACGGAAGTTCCGCAAGCAAACTCAGCAGGACACTCACCAACGCCACACGGTCAGGAAACGGCACCGTCTTGTTTCCATTGCTCTCCCAGCCATACAGGCCCAGGTATTGCATATTGCGAAGGCCGATATAGCGTTGCAGCTCGGCCCGCTGCCTTCCACTAATCACGGTGAGCGTTACTTTCTGGTGCGCCGCCAATTTCCGCAGAACACCTCGCATCTCTTCTTCGAGGCGCACATGGTCGGGCATGGCCGCAATGCGCACGAGCGTCCCGTCAAAATCAAGAAATAACGCGAGGCGTTGATTTTCGCGGATGCGACGGGCGATGCCGTCCCAGTCCGCGAATAAATGCGGGGTTGCGCTGCCTGTCCTGGTCATGGCACTTGGCGCGCCTCCACGCGTTCGGAAGCTTCGGTGCGAATTTCGGTCAAATCGCTGAGCAAATTCGCCGCCCACCGGTAGATGTTGTGTTCTCTCACGGCGCGCCGCATCCAGTGCATGCGCTTGGCCTGTTCCGTTTCCGGCATCTCGAGTGCCGAGTGAATCGCCTCGCTCAGCTGCATGATGTCGTACGGATTCACCAGCAACGCGTCGGTAAGCTCGTGCGCGGCTCCCGCAAATGTGCTGAGAACCAGCACGCCTCGGTCGTCCACGCGCGACGCGACAAATTCCTTCGCCACCAGATTCATTCCATCGTGCAACGACGTCACCAGGCAGACCGACGCCGCGCGGTAATATCGCGCGATTTCTTCGTGCGAATGATGCCTTTTCAGAAAAACAATCGGCTTCCAATTTCCCGCTTGAAACTTTCCGTTAATTCGTTCCGCTTCCGCGGCCACCTCGTCGAGAAAATTCTTGTACTTCACGATGTCGGTCCGGCTCGGCGCGCCGATTTGGATCAGGGAAAATCTCCTCTGGTAGGACGGATATTGATCGAGGAACCGCTCGATCGCGCGGAATCGCTCCAGAATTCCTTTCGTGTAGTCCACGCGATCCACGCCCACGGCAAGCACCGCGGCCTCT
Organism: Acidobacteriota bacterium; assembly: GCA_003161495.1. Taxonomy (GTDB): domain Bacteria; phylum Acidobacteriota; class Terriglobia; order Acidiferrales; family UBA7541; genus Palsa-360. Next base: position 4,228 of record PMOP01000284.1, read on the forward strand.
ATGCCCAGCTCCTGGCAAATCGCCGCGCGCTCCTCTGCGATGCCGTGGCTGAATTCTTCCGCGTGCCCGTTTTCCGGAAACGCCACGCTGATCGGATACGGCCGCACGCGCGTCAAGTGCCCGTGCCGGTTCACCGCAAAGCGGTCCCACTCCGTCAGTGCTTCCACGGCGTGGTCCACGGTCTCCAGAAAATTATTGCAATGCGTCTGGATGTGGAATCCGATGAGGTCCGCGCCGAGCAAGCCGTCAACCAGTTCCTTTTGCCACGGGCAGATTCCAAACATCTCCGAATTTGGCCAGGGAATATGCCAAAAAATCGCCACGCGCGCGTCCGGCCGCGATTCCTTCACCATTCGCGGCAGCAACGCAAAATGATAATCTTGCGCGAGCAGAATCGGCGATTCCGTGCCCTCCATTTCCCGCAGCACCGCATCGGCAAATCGCCGATTGACCCGCTGGTACTGAATCCAATCGTCGGGACGAAAAACCGGCCGCGCATGCGCGATGTGGCACAACGGCCATAGCCCTTCGTTTGAAAATCCTTCATAAAAGCCTTTGTTCTCCTCGTCCGTCACCCACACGCGGCGCAGCGTGTAACTCGGGTGATCCGGCGGCACTCGCAGCCGGTCACTCTGGTCTACAACATCGTGATCCGCGCTGCCCGTTCCGCTGGCGACCCACGTCCCATTGCACGCGAGCAACACAGGCTCAAGCGCCGTCACGAGGCCGCTGGCCGGAACAATTACGCGGATCGTTCCGTCCTTCTCAATTCGCTCGTGCATGTACGGTTCGCGGTTGGAGACTACAAACAGCGGGGTTTCGTGAAGCTTGTTCTGCAGGCTCACGCGCAGCCGCTCGGCCGTCCACTGCGAAGCGCCTGTTTCGCGCAGCCTCGCTTCTTCCTCCGCGGTAGCACGTGCCGTGGTCAAATCACGAGCCAGATGTTTGACCTCCTGATGCA
>PMOP01000180.1 GCA_003161495.1 Acidobacteriota bacterium
AAAAGCGACAGGCTGAAGCCCGTCCTACTTGCAGTCATCATTCGCGGAGAGCGAACGCGAACAGGCTATTCCCCGCGGCAATCGTGATGTACTGTTTTCCGTCTACTTGAAAGCTGATGGGAGCTGCGATGATATCGCCGCCCAGATTTTGCTTCCAAAGCAGCGTCCCGGTGCGCGCATCGAGCGCTTGAAAATATCCTTCGCGGCCGCCGACAAAGAGCAGGTCGGTAGCCGTGGTTAGAATCCCGCTGGTGTTGACGTCATGCATGGCGAACTTCCATTTTTTCTGACCGGTCTGCGGATCGAGAGCCACGACGCCGCCCGTGGCCAGCGCCTCGGTGTAGGTATTCACGGGCCCTTGCCGAATACCGCCGGGGTTTTCCGCGCCGGGAATCGGACTGGTGTTGGCGCCTCCGGCGAAGCGTGTGCCTTCCTTATAGTCCACGTTCACGCCCTCAAAAACTGTGCCGTAATCTTCCCACGTCGAGAGATAAAAAAGTCCAGTGCGGGGACTGTAGGACGGCGAATACCAATTTGTCGCGCCCTGAATTCCGGGATACGTCGGAACGCCCGGAGGCTGCGGCGTGGCGATGGGCCGGCCGTTGGCATCGAGCCCGCTCGCCCAGTTGACCTTTGCAAACGGTTTTCCGGCAAGAAATTTTCCAGTGGCGCGATCCAAAACATAGAAGAACCCATTGCGATTGCCCCACAGCATCAATTTGCGCGGGCCGCCATTCCATTCCGTGTTCACCAAAACAGGGACTTGCACGGAGTCATAATCGTAAGGATCGTGCGGCGAAAATTGGAAATACCATTTCATCTTGCCCGTGTCAGGATCCAGCGCGAGCACGGAATCCGAGTAGAGATTGTCGCCGACGCGCTGCGCGGCGTTAAAGTCGGGGCCTGGATTGCCAGTCCCCCAATAGGTCAGATTTAATTCTGGATCGTAAGAGCCGGTCATCCAGACGGGAGCTCCGCCATGCTCCCAATCGCCTCCGCGCCAACTGTCGTGGCCGGGCTGATCGGGATCGGGAATCGTGTCCGTGTGCCAGGCTTGCTTTCCGGTCCCCGCTTCAAAGGCGGCAACAAATCCGCGAATGCCGAACTCGCCGCCGGCAACGCCTACAATCACCTTATCCTTGACCACGAGCGGAGCCATGGTCATGGCATATCCCGCAGCCGCATCAGCGACCTTCACGGCCCAAATGGCGTGGCCGTCTTTGGCATCGACGGCCACGAGATGGGCGTCAACGGTGGCCATGAAGAGCGTGTCTCCGAGAATGGCGAGGCCGCGATTCACAATGCCGCAGCAAGGCCGGGCGGCGGGCGACGTCGCGTAGTGATAGATCCAGAAAACGCGGCCCGTCTTGGGATCCAACGCCACAATATCGTTGGGCGACTGCGTGAGATACATGACGCCGTCGACCACGAGCGGCGTGGTCTCAAATTTCTGCAGCGATTGCGCCTGAAAAACCCATTTCAATTCAAGATTCTTGACGTTCGACGGGTCGATTTGCTTGAGGAGGCTGTAGCGCTGGCTGGCGTAGCTGCCGGAATAGGTCAGCCAATTCTGCGGCTCATCGCCGGCATGGAGCAGCCGCTCGGGCGTGACCTGGGCGCGCAACGCGAAAGGAATCAGCAAAGCGAGAAGAAATAAAAAACACAACCGCCGTGAGTGATTCATTTCACACCTTTCAGGGAAAGAAGATACGCCTCCAGGTCGGCCAGGTCCTGCGCGCTGAATTTATCTTTGTAGGACGGCATCGGCGTGTTTTTGAGAACGGCAAATTCGCGCAGGTCGGCTTTCGTGAGCGAAACCAAATGCTCCTGCTCGTCGATCAGTTGCACCGTGTAAGTGTCTTCATTCAGGCGGCGTCCATTGATGACTTTTCCGTCCTTGGTCACCGCATGCACGGGACGGTTCGCGGGCAGCATCGTAGCGCCAGGATCGAGGAGCGTCTTGTGAAGCAGGTCCGCGGTGCGGAGCGTGCCGATGTCTCCGAGGTCAGGAGCCACGCGCGGGCCTTTTCCGTTGACGGCATGGCAGCTCGCGCAGTTGCCCGCGCCTGCGAACAATTCCCTGCCGTGTGCTGCGTTGCCGACCATGAAACCTTTCCCGTCAAAACTGCTCATGTTGCGAAGGTAAGAGACAATGCCGGTCAGCTCACCCGCTCCAAATGCGAACGGCTGCATCGCCGTGCCAGGCACTCCATTCATGATCGTGGCTCGCAGATCGTTGTCCGTAACAACGCGTTTGAATTGACCTGCGCGGAAGTTGACGCCGGGGATCTGATCGCCGGACGTGCCGTGGCAGGCGGTGCATTGCGTGGCGAAAATCTGCGCGCCGTATTGAATGTCGGCTTGAAAATATTCGGGAGCGCGGTCCTGCCCCTGGGCATGCGCCGCTGGTCCACGAAATAGCAGGACGGCTGAGAAGATTGCGCAAAACACCAGCTTACGCGAAGATAGCCAGCAAATTTTCACGGAAAGATCCTCACTGAAGCCGGAATTTTCAAATCCAAATAACTTGTTTGAATTCGTAACGCGAAATATACACCCGCCCGGCACTGTTGGGAAGGCTTGCAATCAGGATTGCAATCAGGATTATGGGAGCCTTCAGGCGTTCCGGAAACGCGGGAACAATTTCAGAGCGTTCTCCCGTTCAATCGCGTGAAGATCTGCAGCCTTCAGGCCCGCCTCGCTCAGTCCTTTGGCGACTGTTGCTGCGCTGGCGAACGGAAAATCCGTGCCAAACAAAATTCG
>PMOP01000369.1 GCA_003161495.1 Acidobacteriota bacterium
CGGCGGGATGGCGCGCGCAGCCCGGCAGCTCGGTTTGATTCTGGCCGGAGGCGATACGACAAAGTACCCGGTAGTCGTGGCTAGCCTGACTGTCTTGGGCGAAGTCGATCGAGGCCGGGCAATTTTGCGGTCTGGCGCAAAGCCGGGAGATTTGCTGTGCGTCAGCGGAAGATTGGGCGAAGCTGAGCTCGGTTTGCAGCTGATCCAGCGAAAATTGCACAGGCGGAAGCGCTGGTCCGTGCTCGTGAAGAAACATTTTCAGCCGGAACCGCGGCTGGCGCTCGGCGAGTGGCTTGCCGCGCATCGATGCGCCACTTCGATGATTGACATTTCGGATGGCCTGTCGACGGACCTTGCGCACATTTGCAAATCCAGCGGCGTGGGCGCGATCGTGTGGCCAACGAAAATTCCCGCAGTGAAAATCTCGCCGGAATTGCAGCGGCTCGGTCTCGATCCGCTGGAACTCGCTCTTCATGGCGGCGAGGATTATGAGCTGCTCTTTACCGTGCCGAAGAAATTTTCCGCCCGCTTGCCGCGGAAAATCGAAGGCGTCTCCGTTACCGTCATCGGCGAAATCACGCGCGAGAAAAATATCGTTCTCCTCGGATCGCATGGAAATAGCGTGTCTCTCCAGACTAAAGGTTGGGATCCCTTCCGCAAGTAGGGCTAAAGTGAGTGGCAGATGGGGCGCGGTTTGAGTGGCGCGGGCATCAGCCTGCGGGTTTTGATTCATGCTTTGATTCATGCAAGGACTAAACCCCGCAGGCTGAAGCCCGCGCCACTTAAAAACTAGCCGTGAGGACTGGGCGCCGCCGCTGGATTTTGCGGCGCGGGGATGGCCTTGGCGGGAGCTTCGCCCGGCGCAATGCGATCAGGGACAGTGGGAGTATGTTCCGGAGATACTTCAGGACCGATCGGGCCCTCGCCGGCTTCGGTGGGAGCATTGTCCGGCGTGTCTACCTTTACATTTTTCGTCAGCGCCACTCTATCCAGAGGCACAACATTTTGGAATGCCTGCACGGGCTTGCCGTTGAGCGCGCCCTGCATGAATTCCAGCCAGATGGGGAGCGCGGCGATGGCGCCGGTTTCCGGCTTCCCTAGCGAAACTGATTTATCGTCATAGCCGACCCAGACGCCGGCGGTTATTTCCGGCGTGAAGCCGATGAACCAGGCGTCGGTGAAATCGTTGGTCGTGCCGGTCTTGCCGCCGGCGGGGCGGCCCAAGGCGCGCGCGGGCATTCCGGTGCCGCGCTCGATCACATCCTGCAGCATCGAAGTCATCGAGCGCGCAACTTCGGGTTCAATCACGTCGTGAACGAGGGGATGCGCTTGTTCCAGCATCGCTCCATCGTAGGTGGTCACGCGGCGAATCATGTGCGGATCGATGCGAATGCCGTCGTCGGGAAACACGGTGAACGCCGAAGTGTGCTCCAGCAAATTCAAATCCGCCGCGCCCAGCGTGATCGGCAAATAGGGCGGCAACGGGCTGGTGATGCCGAAGCGCCTGGCCATATCGATCACGGCGTTCATTCCCACTTTTTCGGCGAGCTTCACGGCGGGAACGTTGCGCGAACCATCGAGCGCGCGGCGCAGCGTAATTACGCCCTCGAATTTTTCATCGTAATTGTGCGGCGAGTAGGGCTGGCCGCCGCTCATGGTGGTGAATGGAGCGTCGAGAATCGTGTCAAAGGGAGTGAAGCCCTGCTCCAGGGCGGCGGAATAAACGTAAATTTTAAACGAAGAGCCCACTTGGCGCTGCGCCTGCGTCGCGCGGTTGAATTTTGATTCATCGAAACTGTAGCCCCCGACCATCGCTTTAATTTCACCGGTGGGATTGTCGATGGCCACGATGGCCGCTTGCGGACCGACATTCTGCTCCAGCTGAACGTGGGCCACAGCTCCATTGATCTCCTTGATGCTGACCTCTACAAGATCGCCGGGCTTCACGAGATCGGCGGGAGATTTGCGGCCGGTCCAGGCAAAATCCGGCGGGGTGAGCGACGCGCGAAGCGAGCCGATCTTGATGGCCGCCGCTTTTTCGTCCACGGCCGTCACCAGGGCTTGGACGTAATCGCCCTTGAGGATGGGCCAGCGCCAGTCGTCGTCTTCGTACGTATCGAGCGTGTCGGATTTGTCGACGAGTATGTTGTCCAGCTTGCCGCGCCAGCCGTGCCGGCGGTCGTAGGCATGCAGGCCATCGCGAACGGCGCTGTTGGCGGCCTGTTGCATCGCGACGTTGAGCGTCGTGTACACGCGCAGGCCGCGCTGGTGCACCATTTCCGTACCGTAGGTGCTTTCAAGATATTTGCGGATCTCCTCCACAAAATATGGCGCCAGCGTGTTTCGCGGCGCCTGCAGATGCAGCCCGAGCGGCTGGGCGATGGCCTGCCGCGCCTGCGCCGGCGTGATTTTTCCCGAGCGCGCCATGAGTTCCAGCACCAGATTGCGCCGCGCGAGCGCGCGATTGGGATGAAGGATCGGCGAATAACTCGGACCACGGATCAATCCCGCAAGCAACGCGGCTTCCTGCACGTTCAGCGTGCCTACCGATTTGCCGAAATAATATTCCGACGCCGCTTCAAATCCGTAATTTCCGTGGGAAAGATAAATCTGATTGCAGTACATCGTAAAAATCTGTTGCTTGGAGTAGTGCCGCTCGATTTGCAGGGCCAGCAGCGCTTCCTGAACTTTTCGGCCCATCCGCCGATCGGACCGGTCCAGGAAAAGCGTTCCGGCAAGCTGCATGGTAATGGTGCTCGCGCCTTCGACGACGCGGCGCGCCAGAAGATCCTTCCAGGCCGCGCCGGCCACGCGCGTGAAGTCCACGCCCCAGTGCTCCTCGAAGTGCTGATCTTCGGTGGTCAGAATCGAGTCCTTCAAGACTTGCGGGTATTGCTCGTAGCTGAGCAGAACGCGCCGCTGCAAGGCGAAGTTGCCGATCACCTGGCCGTCGTCGGCGTAAAGTTCGGTGACCACGTCGGGCTGAAAATCCTCGAGGGCGCGAATTTGCGGGAGATCGCTCGAATCGACAAACAGCAGGCCGGCCAGGCCGCCGACGGCAATCGCGCCCAGCAACAGCAGGGAAAAAGCGACGCGCCCGACGACCTTGCGGCCGCGTAAACGGAGAGTAATCGGCGGCAAATCTACCATGGGAGTTTCATTCTATCGCAAACCGTAGAGGCGAATTCGCGGATCAGGAAGATACTTTGTACCGCTGTTTCCGGATTAGAAATGCGCCGATGGTGACGGCCAGTGACAGAACGAGCAGGCTGCTGTCGCGCAGCAAAGTAAAAATTGTCAAGGGTTCATCGTTGCCGAAGCAGCCGCATTTGATCTGAATGTGCAGAATTAAAGCGCGCGTCATGGCGCCGATGAAGACCAGCAGCAAGGCGCTCGTTATCGAGCCGACCCATCGGAGACCAATGCCCAAAATCAGCAGCGCTCCGAGCGCCGCCTCCAGAAGAGGGAGGAATCGCGCCATCAGTTCAACAGCCCATAACGGGAGCATGTTGTAGGAATCGATGGCCATGGCGAAGAAGAATTGGTANNAAAACCAGGCCGAGCGCGATGCGCCCGATCGCGAGCAGAGCTGCGGGCCAGGCGGCCGCGCGCTGCGAAGTCTCCGACGGAATGGCAGTGGTGGCCATGGTTAGTCGTTGATCATTGGCGCAGCAAATAATCAAAATAACTTTTCAGCAGCTTGTAGTCCACGCCGCCGCCGGGAAGCGCTTCGGTCTTGCC
>PMOP01000205.1 GCA_003161495.1 Acidobacteriota bacterium
GCGCAATTGCGAAAGAATGGGGTGAAAGTTTACGCTGCCGTCGCGGCATCGGAAGATCCAAAAAATAAATCGTCGAATGCCGGCTCTTCCTTGTGCCCCTGGGAAATCGATTGGAAAGCTTCGGCCGCCATCCTGATCGGGAATGAAGGCGCCGGCTTACCCGCGGACCTTGTGCGTTCGGCTGATGCGCGAGTTTATATTCCGCAAGCCGCGGCAACCGCGGCCGTGGGAATTGAATCTTTAAATGCAGCCATGGCCGCCAGCGTATTGCTTTACGAAGCGATGCGACAGAGAAAGACCGCGCGGCAATAAAATTCATGAGCCTGTTCGCGAAACTCGAGCCCGACGAAGACCGCGGCGCAGCAAATCAGCCGCTGGCGGAACGCATGCGCCCGCGGACGCTCGATGAGTTTACGGGGCAGGAGGCGCTGCTCGGTCCGGGAAAACCGCTTCGGACACAAATCGAACGCGACGAAATCGGCTCCATGATTCTTTGGGGACCGCCGGGCTGCGGAAAAACGACGCTGGCGCGTCTGATCGCGCGGATGACGCATTCCGAATTTGCCGCGTTCAGCGCCGTACTGACCGGGATCAAGGAAATCAAGGAGGTGATGGCGGCTGCCGAACACACGCGGCGCGCCGGGCGAAGAACCATCGTGTTCATCGACGAAGTGCACCGTTTCAACAAGGCGCAGCAGGATGCGTTCCTGCCGCACGTGGAAGCGGGAAACATTATTCTGATTGGCGCAACCACGGAAAATCCTTCGTTTGAAGTGATCGCGCCGCTGCTATCGAGGACGCGCGTCTACGTACTGCAAGCGCTGTCCACGGAGCAGATCGAAGCGCTTTTGCGGCGCGCGCTTGCCGATCCAGTGCGCGGGCTCGGAAACGAAAAGATTGAGATCAGCGACGAGGCGCTCCAGCACATCGCTGTGTTTTCGGGCGGCGATGCGCGCGCGGCGTACAACACGCTCGAGGCGGGCGTGCGCGCCGCGCAACCGGACACCTCGGGACAGCGCACCATCACCAAGGAATTGCTCGCTGAGCTGCTGCAACGCAAATTTCTCTTGTACGACAAATCCGGCGAGGAACATTACAACCTTATTTCCGCGCTCCACAAATCGGTGCGCAATTCCGATGCCGATGCGGCTCTGTACTGGCTGGTGCGGATGCTCGAATCGGGCGAAGACCCGCTGTACGTCGCTCGCCGGCTTGTGCGCATGGCGAGCGAAGACATCGGCCTCGCGGAACCGGGCGCGCTGGCGGTCACGATTGCCGCCATGCAGGCTGCTGAATTTGTCGGGCCCCCGGAAGGAAATCTGGCGCTGGCGCAGGCCGCCGTTTATCTTTCGCTCGCGCCAAAATCCAATGCGCTTTACACCGGCTACGGCGCCGTGACCAAAGATTTGGAGAACACGCGCACCGAGCCTGTTCCTCTGCACCTGCGCAATGCTCCCACCGGGCTGATGAAAAATATCGGTTACGGGAAGGGATATCAGTACGCGCACGACATCGAAGATAAAGTGGCCGACATGGAGTGCCTGCCGGAATCGCTGGCCCGAAAAACTTATTATTTGCCGACCGACCAGGGATTTGAAGCGCGACTGCGGCAGCGCATGGAAGAGATTCGGCGCATCAAGCGTAAACGCAACGCGAAATCATGAGGGGCGGGGAAATTTTATATGTAGGACGGGCTTCAGCCTGTCTTCTTTTCTGTGGATGCCGACGTGAAAAGCAGACAGGCTGAAGCCCGTCCTACTTGCGGCGTTTGTAAATTTCCTTGGCGATGCAGTTGTCCATTATTACGAAGAGCCCCGCCGCACGGGCGCGTTCGGCGGATTTTTCGTCTTCCACACCCTCTTGCATCCAGATGGCGCGCGCGCCGATGCGAATCGCCGCGTCCACAATTTCCGGCACAAATTCCGGACGGCGAAAAATATCCACGATGTCGATTTTCTCCGGAATATCTTCCAGGCGCGCGTAACATTTCTCGCCGAGCACTTCATCCTCGTTCGGATTGACTGGAAAAATACGATAGCCGGAAGCCTGAAGCGTTTCCGTAACGCCGAAGCTTGCGCGATGGAGCTTGGCGGACAGGCCAATCACGGCAATTGTTTTTGCCGAAGCTAGAACTTTGCTGATGGCTTCCTCTTCTGAAATGGGCATGGATACTCTTTCAGAGCCTCGCTTATTTGTTTGATTTGACCATAACGCGCCGGGGACGCCAGGCACGGCGCGGCTTGACCGCAGCAAGAATCGGTTTGTGCTGCTTCAGTGCAAACTCAACGGCACGAACCAGCTTCGCCACTTCCGGGGCGCTCAGTTCCCGGTAGTGGCCTTCCGGCACGGTGTCGGCGTCGAGCGATGCCAACTTCATCCGTCTCAACTTTTCGACGGGATGGCCCATCGCCAATAGATTTCTCCGAAGGAGATCGCGGCGAACGCCGGAGATTTGTACTTCGTACCACGGATTCGGCGGATTTTTTCCGGCCGCATGGGGCGCGCGCAATGGAAAAATCTTTCCATGCAGCAAGTGCGCGAGACTTTTCAGTTCCGTTTCGTTGATCCGACCCTTCACCTTAACCCAATACGTCTGCGGCAGGGACGCGGACGCTTTCAACATGCGGCTGGCAAGATCGCCGTCGTTGGTGAGGAAAACAGCGCCTCCCGCGGCGTAATCAAGACGCCCAACCGGAAAGACGCGCTCGGACACGCCGACAAGAAAATTGCGCAACGTGCGCCGGCCTTCCGGATCGGCCAACGTGGAAACAACTTCCGGCGGCTTGTTCATCAGCAAATACACGTGCGCATCGGAAATTTTCGCGACGCGGCCGGCCGCTTCGACGCGGTCGCGTTCCGGATCGGCTTTTGCGCCGAGTTCGGTTACGACCACTCCGTTCACCATTACTTGTCCGCTGCGGATCAAATCCTCCGCATGGCGCCGCGACGCAATTCCGGCGCGCGAGATTATTTTTTGCAGCCGTTCCAGCATAAATTTGTCTAGGAAGCGCTTTCTGCCTTGGTTTGTGCGGAGTGTCCCGCTTCGGCTTCGGCGGATTCCGTAGGTTCTTGTGCGTGTTGCAGGCTTGGTTCCGAGGCGGCTTCCGTTTCGGGCGTCTCGCTTGCGGCAACATCCGCGGTGTTCGCGCCATCCATCGATTCCATCGGCTCGGGTTCGATCGGAGCGATCCCTTCATCCGCGCTGAGCGCCGCGCGAGCAAGCTGTTCAAATTCCTTGAGGCTCGGCAACTCTTCAAGATCGGAAAGCCCGAAGCGGATCAGGAATTCCTTGGACGAGCGGTACATGATGGGCCGGCCCATCACGGACTTGCGTCCGGCGGTCACGATCAGGCGCTTTTCGAGCAGCGTCTTGATCACGCCCGAAACATTCACGCCGCGGATTTCCTGAATCTCGGGGCCGGTGACGGGTTGCCGGTACGCGATCACTGCCAACGTTTCGAGCGCAGGCATCGTCAAGCGCAGCGGCGGGCGCAGGCTCTTGATGAAACGCCGCACGACTTCGTGATGCTGCGGCTTGGTATAAAATTTGTAGCCGCCTGCGACGGCGCGAATTTCCACGCCGCGATCCTCGGTCACATAGGAGGCGATCATTTCATCCAGCATTGCGCGAACCGTAGCTTTCTCTTCGCCTACAGCCTTTGCGATTTGATCGAGCGTCGCGGGCTCGTCGGCGGCGTAGATGATCGCCTCGAGCGCGCCCTTTAGTTCCGTGGGATTCATGGTCATTGATATTGTTCGTCAATTCCTCGAAGCGGCTCCGCCGGCGCATCGGAAATCGATTCCCCTCCGGCGAAGACCACATCGAACATTTTATGCTTTCGCAGCCAGATCTTTGAGAACAATTCCTGCTGGACGAGAACGATCGCCTGCAGACGCGTCAGTTCGAGGACCGCGAG
>PMOP01000306.1:0-3594 GCA_003161495.1 Acidobacteriota bacterium
CCGAACGGGTGCGAAGAATGCGATTTGACAGGGTACAAAGGCCGTATCGGAATTTACGAACTGCTTAGTTTCGATGGCCCGATTCGCTCCGCGGTTCGTGCGGGAGGGCGCAATGATGACATCCGGCTTCTGGCAAGAGAGAGCGGAATGAAGTTTATGCAGGAACAAGCCCTGGAGGGGGTTTTGGAAGGCATCACTACACTCGACGAAGTACAGCGCGTTGTGCCACTCGAGGAGATTAGCTCAGCAACTTGCCCGGGTTGCCAATTCGAAGTCTCGGCTCGCTTCTCCTTCTGTCCGCGCTGCGGACAGAAGGGAACCGTTCGCGGTGATCGGAAACTTGAGCATGCGCTGGAGGAAGAGAGGGCGATGCGCGAATGAGCCACAACAAGCGCGAAAAAGAATCCAGCAATGTCAGATTGTATCCGAGAATTCACACCTTAAGTGAAATCTTGGTCAATTATGAGGGATTTAACGAACCAATTAAATCGCGTCCACCTGACATCAGCACCCGCGGGATGTTCATTAACACTCCGAGGAGATTTCCGGAGGGTGCGGTGCTCAACTTGCAATTTCGACTTGACCTCACGTGCGCCGAAATCCATACACGCTGCGAGGTTCGGTATTTTCTGCCAGGAGTCGGTGTAGGAGTGGAATTTGTTGGTATATCCCAGGAAGCGATCAGTGCAATCGAGCAGGAAATAAAGTTACGCAATAAGAAGCGTCGGAAGAGACCTTCTGAGGAGGGCAAGTAAAGTGCGTGCGAAACCCATGGTAATGCCTTCAGAATTCGCAAACTCATTCGCCCTGCTGAAGGATCACTTTGCGTAAATTTGCGAAGTCGAAAAACTAGTTTGAGGGCCGCCATCGGAGAGTTCATCTTCCCGTAGACTTCTCGCGCCTACCGTCACGCGTTTCCCTTTGCGCTTTACCCAAATGACCACAAACAGCCGGCGAAACTCATCGAGAAGAATTTCACCATTCCGGCCCAGAGGCATGACCCCAATCACGCTGCCCTCAGGGACCGCTCCTCGCAAGGAAAAGCGGCAGCCCGAGTCGCCGATATCTTCCAGGCGGGATCGCTCGACGAATTGAAGGCCTGATTTATCGATCCCCGTGATTTGCACCCACGTGTGCAGCAAAAACCGCTGGTCCCCCCGGCGTTCGTCCGTCATTTCGGAATATGCTTCTGTCCGCCGTCACCTGCGGGAAACTTGGTGTTGGCCAGCTTTTCACCCTGCAGCAGGCGCGCCCCTACTGTATGACTGTGGTCTTTCGGTGCGACCCACATAATTTCATAGAGGCGCGGGGCTTCGTCCGACAAGCTATTTCCATACTTTCCGAGTATTTTTACCGCAACCGTGTCGCCTTGTTTGACCGGCCCGCGAGTCGTGAAGCGGCAGCCAAAATCGCTCACATCTTCAATGAAAGTTCGATCCGTGACCATCTGCCCTTGCTCGTCGATTACAGTAACCTCAACCGGAACATGCACTAATATGCGGGTTTCCGCTCTTCGGTTGACCACATGCAAAATGGACGTGCCTTTTTCTTCGGACACTTTGCTCCTCACCTGTACCTTACTGTCCGGGCACGCGCCATGCCAAAAAAATGTATGGCTTTACCGGAATATAAGCGGGTTACTGCAGTTTCCGATGATCTGGCGTTCCAAAATGGGAAACTTGCTCCAAACAGGGACGCCAATCCTTCGCATTTCATCGGTCATTTTCCTTGATTCCTTTTCGCTATTTGAGGTGAGGTGCGGCGCGCGAGTTCCAAAATCGGAACCAGCGCGCCACTTGTGGATTCTGGGCAGGCTATCTGGCAGGGCAAAGGCTTGGGGAGGATTTGGCTCGTGGAAATTTTGTGTCTGCAACCTTTTCATTCGGCAATTTCTTGGATCGGACTGCTTGGCCATCGGCCCGCAGCAAGGTCTCATTTCCATCGCTGCGTCGTGAATGCGCCCGGGTTTCGAGCCGGCATCCAATTTCGCTCATATCTTCAATTGCGACGCGCTCCATGAATTGAGAACGGCCCCGGCCAGTTCCGATAATCACAATTGGCGTATCTAAACGGAGACGCGCTTCACGGGAGCTCTCGGGAACCGCTGCGTTCCGGGCGTTGACATGGTCAAGGATGCTGGATTCAATCACGGCACTTGTATAAGAGCAAATGCCGCGCCAAAGAGGATTTCTTTAAATAGAACAAAGTAAACAGCTTACAAGTGAATAAGTAGTGTTCGCTGTTCCAAAAAATGAAATCTGTTCAAGCCTGGAACAGAGACGCCGGACACCTAAAAATGCACGCCTTTTACTTCGATCACAGGGCCACCGAAATTGCCGATTTCTTGTCGGCCTTTTTCAGGAATCGGTACAAGCTGGTCCGCCCAATTCCAAGCATTTGAGCGGCTCGAACGCGATTGCCTTCGCAGGCTTCAAGTACCCGGCGGATGTGTTGCCGACGCACCTCCTCCAGTGGGAGCGGCCGCCAGACGTCCCCGGCGCGCCCGATTTGTGCCGCTGGTTTTTGCAGGTTTTCGGGCAAATCGTCCACGTCGATAAATTCGTTTACGGAAGTGAGGCAGGCGCAAGAAATCACGTTTTCCAGTTCGCGAACATTGCCGGGCCAGGCATGTTGATACAGCACGGTTTGCGCCCTTCTTGAAAGTCCTTTAATACTCTTGCTATAGGCCTCATTGTATTTCTTCAGGAAAAATTGGATCAGCAAAGGAATATCGTCCAGGCGTTCGGACAGGTTGGGCACGCGAATCTGGATGGTGCTTAGGCGGTAAAATAAGTCTTCCCGAAAGCGGCCGGCCAGGACTTCGGCGCGCAAATCACGGTTGGTGGCCGCAATGAGCCGTACGTCGACGTGGCGCACTTCCGGAGAACCGACCCGCTGTATTTCGCGGTTCTGGATCACGCGCAGCAACTTGGCCTGCATGGGAAGGGACGTTTCTCCCACTTCGTCCAGGAACACCGTCCCGCCGTTGGCGTATTCGAACAGGCCTGGGCGCGTATCGGTCGCACCTGTAAACGAGCCGCGCATGTGCCCGAAAAGCTGGCTTTCCAGCAGCGTATCGACCATCGCGGAGCAGTTGCACACTGCAAACCGTTGCTGCGCCACAGGGCTCATCTGATGAATGGCCTTGGCGATTAATTCCTTGCCGGCTCCCGTCGCCCCAATCAGCAGAATGTTGGTGTAGTGCCGCGCCACTTTGCGAACCATTTCAAAAACTTCCACCATGGCCGGGCTTCGGCCCACGATGCCGTGAAATTCCAGGTCCGAGAGTAGCTGCTGCTCCAGTCCCCGGATTCGCTTGCGCTTGTGGAAAGACTCGGAAAGTTCGTCCAGGGATTTTTTCAGGCGCGATCGGTCAACCGGTTTGGGAACATAGTCGTAGGCGCCCCGCTTGACCGCCGCGATGGCGTTGTCCATGGAGTAGGAACCGGTCATGAGGACCACGTAAACACCGGGATCTCGCTGCATGGCCTGCTCCAGGAACTGCAGGCCGTCCATCCCCGGCATTTTGATGTCTGACATGACCACGCGCACGCGCCCCTGTTCGACTAATTCGAGCGCGTACTCCGGGTCGCT
>PMOP01000306.1:3609-5768 GCA_003161495.1 Acidobacteriota bacterium
TGGCCTGCCGTGGGAGTTGCAGTCAATGTGTTCATGCTGAATCACTGGCAAGGACAATGCCAAAACCACATTGCAAATGCGTCGCCCGTGTAATTCGGCTGGCAGGTCTATGGACTGAATGGGATGTCTTGCAAGTCTACGTCAGGCAATCGGTTGCGAAGAGCTGGAGGATGAGAATCTTTCACCAGGGGGCTGGCATCAGTTCAAATTCAGCTTAATTTCAAGAATCGAGTCAAAAGCCGCGTTCCAAATCGGACAAAAAACCCATCTACTTGTGCCAAAGGCGAATTGCCTTTGGCTTGCGCCCAGCCTAATTGGCGATGCTTTCATCCATATCGCTCAAAAGCGCGAAAAACTCAAATTCTTCCGCGGGATACCGGATGATTCCCCCGAGGTCTGAATCCATCTGGCAGTAATTACCCTGGGATTGGCAAAACTCGACCACACGGTCATTGGTGGAAGAACTGGCGCGCCGAACTTCCTCGCAGGTGGCCAGCCGGTCTTGTGTCGTCATTTTCATGGTGTGCACCGTATTCATCGTCTCAGTTTTCATTGGAGGATCTCCTCGTGTTGCAACCCGCTTTCGAATTCCTGCACGTCGCATACCCTTTCTGAATCCTCTGTCACATTTGATGCATTTTTCCATCCCGGAGATTCCTTCGACCTGGGACGCAATTGCTCCAATCTCATCTGGCATCGCCCATTGCAATCCATCGGCACAACGCCTTGAACCCGGTAGGCCACTGGAACAGAACCACTGGAAGGCTCCGACGCCAGCAAGCGAATAAAAACGACGGTTCCCTCCGGCAACGCACGATGCAGTTGCACGTGTTTTTCGCCGTTAGACGTCCATTGCAAATCCGTTCTTTCCACGAAAAAACTGTTATCCAGGCCCCACCCGGAAATTTCAATCCGGAAGTCGTCGGGACAATTGAATGACTTACTCATTGCCATCACTCTCCTGCCCTTGACTAATGCAGTCGACGGGCCAGAGTGAAAATTCAGCTAGGTATTGAAAGGGAAGGATTTGTTCGGTCGAGCCCAGTAAAAATAGGGGCTAGGAATGGGCAAAATGAGACATGCGTGCGGATTTGAAACAAAACGGCAATGGCCCTAGTTCGTTGAAACGCTACATTTTGCCAGGCGCAGCCTAACTACTGTGGACCCCGGCGTAGAGCGTGCGCAGCGCAAAGAAAAAGACGGGCTGGAAAATTCGATCGAACAGGGACCAGGCGATGATCAAACCGAGCAGGGCGAAGTTGCGGGAATGGTGCACCCAATCGATGTAGCGCTGGGCGACGCCTTCCGGCATCAGCACCATGATTCCCGCGTGCCCATCGAGCGGAGGCACGGGCAGCAAATTGAAGGTGCCTAGCAGCAGATTCAGAATGAAAAGGATACTCAGCGCCGAAGTAAGAAAAGTCGGGTCTGCCGCATTTGCCGGCACCACCAAACTGGCATAACTGTGGAGCAGGGCAGGCGCCTGAAAGTAGCCCGCCGCTAAGCCAACCCGTATGGCAATCCCCGCGAGAAGCATCAGTGAGAAATTCGCCGCCGGCCCCGCAAGAGCCATCCACCCGGAACGGCGCGGGTACTGCCGCTGCCAAGCGGCGTCGAACGGCGCGCTCGCCCATCCGATCATCCAGCCGCCCACGAGGTAGGAAAGTATGGGCACCACGACCATCCCAAACGGCGAGCGGCGAATATGCGGAATCGGGTTGAGCGTTACCTGCCCGCCCTCAGCTGCAGTCGTATCGCCGCCAAGCTTGGCAACAAGCGCGTGCGCGCCTTCGTGGCACGTCGTCGAAAAGAGAAACACGACGTACCAGATCGCGCCCAGGGCCAGATCAGGTGTATTCATGGTGGCGGCAACCGCAAAAGGTTTGGCTCCGGGGCCTGGACTCGAACCAGGATAACCAGCTCCAAAGGCTGGCGTGCTACCAATTGCACTACCCCGGAATAGTTTAGAGCCATGACAGATTAGCGTAACTGGAGGGTTCAGTCCAATACGGCGTTGGGTGTGGGTTAATTCATCGGTAATGAAAACAATCCCAAACTAGGGGAAACAATTCCTCATACATGTCTCTCCGCAAATACAAGGATTTTGGGTGCTAACTTCAGGGCAACGGATCATAAGCGGCGATCGATCCGAAATAGGC
>PMOP01000099.1 GCA_003161495.1 Acidobacteriota bacterium
TCGACGAGCCCGGTGCTGATTCGTAACGCGCAGGAAGCGCTGGCGTATGCCGCAGCGGCCATGGCTGGGGCGGCGCGCGGAGCTCCGCAGGCGGAGCGCTGGGATGCCGCAGCGGTGGACGCGCTTGAGGATCTGCTGGTGCGAGCCACGCAGCGGGAGCAGCAGACAGGGCGGCGGCGAAGGCCGTTTTCTTCGCGGGCTGGGTATGCGCCGCTGGCTTGAGTAGCACGGACTTCAGTCTGTGNNGGCTGAAGCCTGTGCTACTGAAAACCTATGAGCATTGCTGGGACAATTGACGCGCCGCTGGATTTGTTTGGCGGGCTGGTGTCGGACATGGCTGCGGCGGATTTGCCGCAGGGGGTGTCGCCGGATTGCAGGGACGTAGCGTTTCTGCAGGGGGCGGTGAAGACGCGGCCGGGGCTTTTGTCGGTTTACTCACCGATATCTGGTAACCCTACGGTTAACTTCTTAAAAACCTTTACCACGCCAAATCTGGTGAAAACTTTGCTGGCCATCGATTCGGCGGGGACGCTTTGGGGCGAGAATTCTCCGGGGGTGCTGACGCAGATTGCGGCGGGGCTTATGGCCAATGCAACAGCCAGCTCAACGTCGCAGTTCAGCCGCGAATACATTGCGCAGCATGACGGCAATTTCGGTTTGGACATTCCGCGGCAGTACGACGGGACGTATCTGGATCGCGTGAGCCAGATCGGGCCGGGCGCGGGCCCGGCGGCCGTGACGGATGTGATCGCCAACATTTCGGCGATTTCGAGGACATCGAATGTGGTGACAGTCGCCACGGCGACTCCCACGGGAATGCTGCCGACGGACCAGGTGACCATCGCGGGCGTCACGGACACGAGCTACAACGGAACATTTCCAATTGCCTCGATCATCGATTCGCAGCACTTCACCTACGCACAGACCAATTCCAATTCGTCGTCGAGCGGCGGGACCGCTGCGCCGGTTGGGTCGATCAGCGCGGGTGTGCATCAGTGCTCGGTAATTTTTGTGACGCGGCAGGGATACTTGACGCGGCCGTCTCCGCCCATTTCATGGATGGCGGCAGGCGGCCGCCGCGCGAGTGTGACAGGAATTCCTTGGGTGGGCACGCTGCTCAATGTGGTAGCGCGAATTCTGACGTTCACCGGGGCGGGCGGTGACTTGTTTTACTACACCACGGGGCTGAACGGCGCGCCGCAGATGCAGGTGTTCGACAACACGGCCTCATCCTTCGTCGTGGATTTTTCGGACACGGCGCTGCTTGCGGGCACGGAAGCGGATTCGCTTTTTCAGCTCGTGGAGCTGGGCGAATGCGCCGGCGTGATCGGCTACTCGGAGCGGCTGTTCTGGTGGGGCGAGCGCAATAAGCAAAATAATTGGGACAACCTTACGTTTGACGGCGGATTCGGCGGCACGGGAAACACGGTGCCGCTCGGCTGGACTCCCGACGCGACATTTTTCGCTGGCGGCGGTTACGACACGACCGGCAACGCGGTGTGGGGCGGCGATTACGCGATTCTCGGCGACGGCGCGACCGCGACGCGGGGCCTGATGACGCAGAGCGCCGTCGGCGATTACAACGGCGTGCCGCGGCTCGCGGCCAACACCGGGTACTCGGCGCGTGCGCGCGTGCGCATGACGGGCGCGCTCGCGCAGGGCAATCTGCACGTGCACATTTACAGCGCGTCGCTCGGGATTAACACCACCGGAATTTCCGTTACCGCGACGCAAATCATCTCCAGCGCGTGGAAGGAATTTATCGCGCCCATTACGCCCTCAACGGGTTTCGCGACCATTCCGTCCGACCTCGTGCTGCGTGTCTACGCCGACGGAACGCCCACGCTCAACGCGGGATTTCTGGTCGACAACATTGAGATTTTTCCGACGGCGCAACCGTACAACACTTCGCTCGTGCGCGCGTCTTTCGCCGAGGATCCGGAAAGCTACGACGGCGTCAGCGGATTCATGAACGTTTCCGAAAACGACGGGCAGACGGTGCGCTCGGCGTTTCTGTTGCGCGAGCGGCTGTACCTTGTGAAGGACCGCTCACTGCACGTCACGCAGGACGATGGCGTGAACGAGCCCGCTTCGTGGACGATCAGTGAAGTTTCAAACGCGGTGGGCACGCCTTCGGTCAACGGCGTCGATCTCGGAGAGGACTGGGCCGTGATCGCCGGGCGCGCCGGGATGTACCTTTTCGATGGCGGCGAGCCGATCAAAATTTCGCAGGAAATTCAGCCACTGTGGGACACCATCAACTGGGCCGCGGGGCAAACGCTGTGGGTTCGCGTGGACACGCGCAACAAGCGCATCCTGTGCGGCGTGCCGACAGGCGCGGCCACTTCGCCGAATTTAATTCTGACGCTGGACTACCGCAGCCTTTCGAGCGCCGGCGAAATCGAATCGCTCGGCTCGATCCTTTTCTCGACGCTCTCGGGAAAATTGTACGCCGTGGGCCGCTCGCGCAAATGGTGCCCGTGGAACATCACCGCGAATTCCTGCACGCTCGCTGAACGCTCCGACGGCACCGCGCAGGTTTTTCTGGGCAACGGCATGGTCAGCGGCGCTGGCAACGGAAAAATTTATCAGCTTTCCGACACGCAATTTTCCGACGATGGCGCGGCCATCAATTCCTACTACACCACCTACTTTTTTCTGAGCAACGATCTCGAACAGACCTATCAAATCCGCTCGCACCGAAAACTTTTTGCCTATCTCGCGCTGTACGCCGAAGGGGCAGGGAACTTGAACCTCAGCGCCTTCGTCGACAACGAGGCGTATCCCACGGCGCTTACCGCGCTCCCGCTTTCCTCTCCCGCCCCGAAGGATCTCGAGCTGCCAATCAACCTGCTCGGCGAACGCGTCGCGTTCCAGCTGGGGACGAACACTCCCGGCGCCTGGTTCAAGCTCGAGCGTTTCGTCCCTTCGCTGCTGCCCGATCCATGGGCGCCGGTACGAGGCGGAAATTAAGTAGCACAACCAAGAGTGGCTGTGCTACTGGAACCTGATCCGTGGTGGCATTTAATAATGGGAGGGAATAAGAGTTTTTTTAGCGATGGCTTGCCTTTGGGCGATCATTCAGAGATTTGGATTCGCGGCTGGGGCGAAGTAATTGTCACTGAATTTGGCAAATCAAATACGCATTCCGTTTGGGCGAAGGTTGAATATTTTTCTCCGAGTTTGAAATGGTAGGTGATCTCCATCTGCTGATCTTCACCGCTTTGAAATTTCCATTTTTTCAAATTGTCTTCGGCCGCTTGCAGGAGCAAAGGGTGCCCCGACTTCCTTATCAGGACGGAGACGCTCCCATCAGAAGCTATCTGAGCTATCAGCACAACGACCCCGGTAATTCGCGCCTGGCGGGCGAGCTGTGGATAGCTAGGAGACTCAACATGAATCGGGAGTCGTGGTTGGGCCTGAGGGGAAAAAGCCAGGAGTAAAAGAGCGATCAGCAATCCGCGAGCGGGCATGAGTCAACCTCCAATGTGCTTCGTTCGCGCCCCATATTACTGCACATGGGAGCGCAGCGCATTCGTCGAAAGAAACCCCATGCTGAAAATCTCCCAACTCGCGCAGATCAAGAGCGAATCGCCATACGTGTACGAAGCGCTCACGCAGCTCGTCAACGGCGTCAACGCCGTCGGGCGCGCGACCGGCGTCGATCCTTCGGGCTCGATCGCCGCGCCGTCGCCGATCGGCAGCCTGAACGTCACCGCGGCGGACGGAATTTTCGATTTGGCGATCACGGATAATTCCACGCTCAATCGAGGCATTTTTTATTTCGCGGAATCCGACACGACGCCCGCCTTCAGCCAGCCCTACGTGCATTTTCTCGGCAGCTCGCGCAACCTGCGCGTCTCGCTCGGCAATCAGACGCTCTACTGGCGCGCCTACTCGCAATATCTCGGCTCGGAAACTTCGCAGCCTGTCGCCTTCGGCTCGCCGCCCACCGCCGTCACAGGCGGCGGCACGGCCACCGGCCCCGCGCTGCAAACCTCCAGCGGAAGCGGCACCGCCTCCGGCAACGAAGCTGGCTCAGGGTTCGGCCAAGCGGCGAAAAGCACTTCCGGCCCGGTCCTCCTGCGGTAAAAATATTCCGAGTGGCGCAGGCTTCAGCCTGNNTGAAGCCTGCGCCACTAAAACCCAAGTCTCTCCTTATTGTGGCGAGCGTTTCTCCTTGCGCATCCGCGAATACACACATAGTGATTTCGACGCGCTTCGCCGCATGCACGCCGCGCAAGGCTTCGGCTATCCGCTGCCCGATCTCGACAGCCCGCTCTTCATTTCAAAATTGGTGCTCGAAGAAGACAACGACGACCTGGAAGATTCTCCCGAAAACATGACGAGCGCTTCAAGTGGCGCAGGCTTCAGCCTGCGGGTTTTCGACGAGAGCAGGGAAGACCCGCCTAAACATTCCCAGACGGAAAATTCCGCCACGCAGCATAACCGAACTCCCAGTCACAGTGCAGCGCGCGCCCCGAAGCAAAGCCGCATCGCAATGGCCGTCCTTCTCCGCCTGACCGCCGAAACGTATCTCTTGCACGACCCCACCGATGGCACGCCTCGTCTTCGCTGGCAGCGTTTCCTGGCCCTGCACGATGCCGCCAGAGCAAGCGCCGCCATCCGCGGCCTAGACGACGTTCAAGCATTTCTCCCACCCCGAGTCGCCCGCGCCTTCGGCCGCCGCCT
>PMOP01000211.1:0-2131 GCA_003161495.1 Acidobacteriota bacterium
AGGCAGTAACGCACTTCACATCGCGCCAGTATTTCATAGTTCGAGCGGGGCAATTGAAAGCTGACCCTCAGCACCGCGCCTTCGGGAAGATGGTTCGGCGTATTGATGAACATCCCTTTTGGGCTGATGTCGGGAGCCCGGAGAGTGATATCTTCCGGCGAACCTTCATAAGTAACCGACAAACTTCGCACGTACGCGTAATGGCGTTCTTCCTGCCGTGAGAATGTAAACCCTTTTCCGTTTTTGTTGGCACTCATTCCTACGCGTCTCCTTTTCCAACCGGATGGAGGCTCGAAACAACGGCTTCGCCGCTGGGCGGCCCCATTCTGTCCGCGCCGCAATACGGGCATAGCAAAAACTCCGGGCTTAAGTGCCGCTTGCAAACGCGGCAGCCCGAGGGAGCGTCAGCATTAAACGGAATCACCCGGAAAACTTCTTCAAGGCTGGTCAGGCCCTCCTTGACTTTTTCCAGCGCTTCTTCCTGGAACGACCGAATCCCCATGGTCCGGATGGTGTTGCGAATTTCGCTGGGCGGCGCGTTGGAACGGATCAAGGCGCGGATCGAATCATTGAATAAGAGAATCTCGAACACACCCACGCGGCCTTTGTAACCGGTCTGGTCGCACTTGGGGCAACCGATCGGGACATGAATCCTGGTGCCGATGCCTGTCAGCCCCGCTGCCAATAGGCGCGCGGCAAATTGCGGCGAAAGGGGCGCTTCACCGCGGCATTCGCATAATCTGCGGAGGAGTTTCTGCGCGATGACNNGCGCGAGATCGCGGCGATGCTGTCATTGGTATGCAGCGTGGAAAGCACCATGTGTCCGGTTTGAGCGGCGGTTAACGCGATTTCCGCGGTCTCCGCATCGCGAATCTCGCCGACCATGATGACGTTGGGATCCTGCCGCAGGATCGAACGCAGGCAGGTCGCAAACGTGCGCCCGGCCTTGGCGTGCACTTGTACCTGGTTGATGCCTTCGATCATGTACTCGATCGGATCTTCGACGGTGATCACGTTCACGGTTCGCGAGCGGATTAAATTAAGCGCGGCATACAGCGTGGTAGTCTTCCCCGAACCCGTCGGCCCCGTCACGAGGACCATGGCTTGCGGATTGCTCACCGCTTCCGTCACGATTTTCAATTGCATGGTCGAAAGCCCGAGATCGGAGAGATTGATCTGCGATGTCCGAGGATCCAGCAGCCGAATTACTACTTTTTCACCGTAATGGGTCGGTAAAGTCGCAACCCGAAGGTCGAATTTGTTTGGCCCGACTCGCACCATGATCCGTCCATCCTGGGGCGCGCGCCGTTCCGCTATATCCATGTTGGCAAGAATTTTTATTCGCGAAACCAGGGATTCCTGCATTTGCAGAGGAACCGTGATCAGGTCCCGCAATATCCCATCCACCCGGAGGCGGACGACCGTAGTGTTGGCCTGCGGATCGACATGAATGTCGCTGGCTTTCTTTTCCGCCGCCGCTGCAACCAGCGCGGAAAAAAGCCGGACGGCCGGCGTTCGCTGTTTGGCCTTGGCCGCATAAAATTCGCTGATGGCTTCTTTTTCGCTGCCAACCGGTTCGATGCCCACAAACTCGATCATCGAGGAATCCGCCTGGTCGATCTGCAGCAGGCGTTCCTCTTCCACATCGAGAGGCTCCGGAATTTCCTGACCGTAATGCTTATCGATCGCTTCATTAATCTCGGTCGCAAAACCAAGGCGCGGGGAAATTTCCAGGCTGGAGAAGAAGCGCAGCTCGTCGATTGCCGCCAGATTTTGCGGCTCCGCCATGACCACGATCAGTCGCTTGCCATCCATGGAGATCGGAAGGGCGCAACAACGCGCGGCCACGCTCCGGGAAATCAGGCTAATCGCTTCGGGGGAGACCTGGAGATTTTGACAATCCATGTACTTCGCGTGGGTGATTTCCTGAAGCGCGGTGACCAGTTCGTCTTTGCTTACTAAACCGCGTTGCAACAACAACTCACCGAGAAGGATCGAGCTTCCGCGCTGCTCCTGAACCGCGCTCTCGATATCTTTATGGGATACCCTGCCTTGTTCCTGGAGTAGGTCCCCAAGTCTTTTTCGGCCCATTAGAATCCCCTGATCCTCTCATCTAGGCTACGCGGGGCCA
>PMOP01000211.1:2195-4753 GCA_003161495.1 Acidobacteriota bacterium
GGAAACGCGCGAGGCTGCCGCATGATATTATGAAATGGAATCGATGGGCAGGCTGCCGCTCCCGGGTGATTTGCACGCTGCATCTTTCATGGGAAAAATTGTTTCGCAGGACGAACTCATTCAAGCGACGGCGCGCGACAAGCGCGACGGGCGCCGCGTCGTGTTCACCAACGGGTGTTTCGATTTGCTGCATCCCGGCCATGTGCGCTGCCTCGCCGAGGCGCGCGCCCTGGGCGATGTGCTGGTCGTGGCCGTCAATAGCGATCGCAGCGTTCGCGGCAACAAAGGGCCGGAACGCCCTCTGGTCGCCGAACAGGACCGCGCCGAAGTTCTGGCCGCGCTGGCCTGCGTCGATTACGTAACAATTTTCGATGAGCCGACACCTCGAGAACTAATTTCCCGCGTGCTTCCGAGCGTTCTCGTCAAGGGCGCGGATTGGTCGCTCGATCAGGTTGCCGGGCGGGAGGAAGTCGAAGCTGCCGGCGGGCGCGTGATTTCCGTTCCCATCGCCACCGGATATTCCACGACAAATTTAGTGCAACGAATTCGCAGTGCCGGCGCCGGTGCTTCGGCCGCTTCGCGCGACACCCAAAACAAATCATGATTCTGTCCTCGGTTTCGGAAACTCTGGCGTCGGTAAGCCGGCAACCCGCGCTGCAGTCCGCCATCGATGCGCTTCGCCAGGGGACTGCTCGCGAGCGGCTCGCGGGTTTGACGGATACAGGAAAAGCCTTGCTTGCGGCCATCGTTGCCACGGAATTGCGCCGTCCCGTGGTGGTCCTGGTGGAATCGGGCGCGCGCGCGGAAGTTTTCGCCGCGTCCATGCAATTTTTTTACTCCGCGCTCGCTGGTCAAGAAGCAACCGAAGTCACCGTCTTGCCGGCCATGGACGTTCTGCCCTGGCAGGAGGCCGCACCGCACGCGGAAATTCTTGAAAATCGCGCGGTAACTTTGTGGCGCTACGCTACCGGCCAGGCCCGCGTCGTGGTTGCACCCGTGGCTGCGGCTCGCATGCGCCTTGCCGACGCGGCTTACTATGCGGATCAGGCGCGCACGCTAGCTCGCGATGAAACCCTTTCGCTCGACGATCTGGTTGCGCATCTCCGCCGCGTCGGCTACGAATCCCATGACATGGTGGAAATGCCCGGCCAATTCACGGTCCGCGGCGGAATCGTCGATATTTTTCCCGCCGAAGCCGAGCGGCCCGTGCGCCTCGAACTTTTTGGAGATTCTGTCGAATCGCTGCGGGAGTTTGATCCCAACACGCAGCGCTCCGTTCGCCCCATCGAGCGCGTGACGCTTCCTCCTCTTGCCGAGCAGCCCGCGTACGGTTTTGGCGGCGGAAACGGAAACCTGGCCGGCTCGCAAAAATCTCCGCGAATGCATTCCTTGTTCGATTTGCATGAGGACACGGTGATTCTTCTGGACGAACCTGGAGCGATCGAGGAAGCTTCCCGCGCGTTTTTAGTCAGCGCGATGGAAGATCTCGAATCGAAAAAAGGCGATTCGCTGGAAGCGCTGTCCTCGTATTACTTCACGGACGAATGGGACGCGCAGCTTTCGCGCCATCCGCGACTGGAACTCGAACACCTGGGGCTCGCGCGGGAAGAGTCCGAGACCCGCACAATCCAAACGCAGCCCACCAACCGCTTTCACGGCAACGTGCCTGCCTTCATGGAAGAGGCGCGCGGGCGCATCGCGGAGGGCGAGCGCGTACTCCTCGCCGCTGAAAGTCTGGGCGAGATGGAACGTTACGCCGACCTGTGCCACGAATACGAAGTTCCATTCCGCCTGGGCGACCTGGAAGAAAACGCCACCAGCGCGCGCCTTGCCGAGGATTCCTCGGCCGGCAGCGTTCCTGCGGTCGTCCTGTGCCGCGCGCCCTTTACGGATGGCGTCGTGTTTCTCGCTGCGCGCGTCGCCATTTTTGGGACCGGCGACGTTTTTGAGAGCATGCTGACCGGCGCGACCAAGCGCCGCCCCAAGACGGCTAGCTTCTTCAGCGATTTTTCAGAGCTGAAGGCCGGCGATTACGTCGTGCACGTCGATCACGGCATCGGGCAATTTGAGGGATTACATCAAATCGAAAATGGCGGCGCGCGCGGCGAGTTCATGCGCCTGCGCTATGCGGATGACGCGCGCCTCTACGTTCCCCTCGAGCGGCTGGACCTCGTGCAAAGCTATCGCGCCGTCGAAGGCGCAACCCCTGCTCTCGACAAGCTGGGCGGCAGCACCTGGACGGCGCGAAAGGCGCGCGTCAAAAAATCGGTCGAAGACATGGCCGACAAATTATTGAAGATTTATGCCGGTCGAAAAACCGGAGAGGGCTTTGCGTTTTCGCCAGACGGCGCGTTCCAGAGCGAATTTGAAGACGCCTTTGAGTTTGAAGAAACGCCGGACCAGGCCATCGCCATCGCCGACGTTAAGCGTGACATGGAACGCCAGCAGCCCATGGACCGCCTGTTGTGCGGCGACGTGGGCTACGGCAAAACGGAAGTGGCCATGCGCGCCGCGTTCAAAGCGGTCACCGACTCCAAACAAGTGGCCGTGCTGGCCCC
>PMOP01000280.1 GCA_003161495.1 Acidobacteriota bacterium
CCATCATCACTCTGATCATGCGCTTGCGCGATACCCAGGGAGTCACATCGGTGCTCGCCACACACCGCTTGCAGGATGCCTTTGGCCTGGCCAGTTACCGGTTTGACGGAACCTCCGGGCGAGTCCTGCCAGTCGCGCACAATGGAGCCTCGCGGCCGACCGGCGCCGCGACCACCTTCGTCGTGCTTCGCGAAGGGAAAGTTTATTTCGAGGGCAGTCCGCCGCAACTGGCGGAAACTCACGACGAGAATTTGCGTCGCTTTTTGTTGTAATGTGAAATACGCTGCACCGGAATGCGATGAGGAGGACCACCGATGGCGCAACACAAACAATTGACGTGGACGGAACTCCGGGTTGGATTGTTTGTTCTGGCTGGAGCCGTTCTGCTGGCCGTGGTGATTTTCTACGTGACGGGCGGCGGCGGTTGGGGAGCGAAGTACAGGCTGCGCGCGTTCCTGCCCGAAGTGGACGGACTGACTCTCGGTGCGCCTGTGCGCGTCGACGGAGTGGAAGTCGGCAACGTGGAAAAGATCTCCATTGCCGTCCCGAAGCCGGGCGAGCTGGCCTCGAAAGACCGGAACATCGAAGTCGATTTGCGCGTTCAGAAAACTTTTCAATCGTATATCCGTTCGGATTCCTCCGCTGGACTCATCACCGAGGGATTGCTCGGCAACCGCTACGTGGACATCGATCGCGGATACGTCGGGCGCGTCCTGGAGAACGATCAGGAAATACCGGGCCGGGAAGAGAAGGCCCTGAAGGAAGTGGTCGAGCGCAGCGCCGACCTGATGGATAGCCTTAGCTCCATCACGAAACAAGCCAGCGCCGTCTTGACGGATGTGCGGAACGGCCACGGTTCGCTCGGTAAGTTCATGGTCGACGAGACCGCCTACAATCGCCTCAACAGTACGCTGGGGAACCTCGACCGCATGATGGGCGATATTCAGGCCGGCAAGGGAACTCTGGGGAAACTTGTAACGGACGATGAGATGTACAATCGCGTGGACTCCGTCGCGGGGCGCGTCGACAATGTGCTCGAAGCCGTCCAGAACCAGCAGGGAACTCTGGGTAAACTTGTCTATGACGCGGGCATACACGAAAGCGCGAAAAAGCTGATCGACAACAGCAACGCATTTTTTGCGGATGTGCGTGGCGGCAAAGGCACACTCGGAAAGCTCGCGACCGACGATTCCTTGTTCAGCGAGTACAAGCAGGCGGGCGAAAATCTGGCCAGCGCAACGGCTAAACTCAATTCCAACGAAGCGACCATTGGCAAATTTTTTGACGACCCGAAATTTTACGATAACTTCACGGGGCTTGCCGGAGACATGCGCTTGCTGGTCGGAGATTTTCGCAAGGACCCGAAGAAATTTCTACACGTGAAATTCTCCATATTTTAGATGGGAATGCCGGCGACGAGAGGAAATCCCCGCCTCTGAAGAGGCTGGCTACAGCATTATGCGTCGGGAGCGAAGGCAATGCTGTAGCCCGGGTCTTCAGACCCGGGGATTTTTGTGGAGCGATGAAGCATCACGGGGAACTTCAAATTCTTCACTTTCGGGTTGTTCCTATCGGGAATCCGGCAGATAGAATAGAGCGTGGACCGTGGCGGCGAGAGTCATCACCGCTCCGGCGAGAAAAATCCGGTTGGGCCGGAAATGCATGGCCGTGGAGAGTGCGAAATATACTCCAGCGGCAAGGAAAACGCCGACGAAGGAGAACAGATTCGCTGCGGCGATGACGCCGCCTTTCTGCCCCGGCGAGGGACGATGCTGGATGAGGGCGTTCAGAGGAACAGCGTAGAAGCCGCCGAAAAATCCAAGCAAGCAAAGATCCAGGCGCACCGGCCAGATGCCCAGGCCATGCCGCGATACCAGAAATCCAAACACCGTCATTCCGAACCCGCCAAGAGGAACCAATCGCGTTTCAATTTTTCCGCGCGAGAGGTAGCCAGCGGCAAGGCTGCCCGCCCCGATGCCGATTCCCACCGCGGCTTGCAAATAACTTATTTCAGTTTCATTCACGCGCAGAACGTCGTGTCCATACACCACAATGACGAATTGCAACAGCGCGGCCAGAAACCACAGATACGTATTGCCCACCACGGCCCATCCCAGAACGTGATCCTGGGCAATGAGGCGAAGTTGGCCGGCAAGATCACCAAGCGGGTTGACCCGAAATATGCGCGCAGGATTGGCCGCAGGCACGCGGGATATTCCAAAGCTTGTGAACAAGCCGATCATCGTGAGCCCTAAAAGAATTACGCCGGACCAATAATGCCGGCCTCGAAACGCGTCGGCCAGGAATCCCGCAAACATCACCGCCGTAATCGACGCAAGAAATGTGCCGAGCTCAATGACGCCGTTTCCCCAGGACAGTTTGTTTCCGGGAAGCAGTTCCGGCAACAGTCCGTACTTGGATGGACCGAACAGCGCTCCCTGCGTGCTGATCAGAAAAACGGCGGCGGCCTCCATCGTCAGATTCCCGGTGGCCAGAGCGGCAATGGCAAAAAGCCCCACGCCGATTTCAAAAAGTTTTGTGCCGATTGTCACGCTGCGCTTGCTGTAACGGTCGGCAAGATACCCGCCGGCCAGCGAAAACAAAATGAACGGAATGGCAAACAGCGCGCCAACAATCAGAATGAACCGATCGCGCAGTTCCGAAGGAAAATTGCGTTCGACAATCAGGTAGATGACCAGGAATTTCAGGCCGTTATCGTTGAACGCTCCCTGAAATTGCGTGACGATCAGGCTCCAGAAGCCGAGCCGCCAGTGCGGCGGAGTCTCGGGCGGTTTTAGAACCGCGACGCCGCCGAAGGAAGATCCCTCGTTTGTGCCGGATGCGTCTCTGTGGCTGCTGGACATGTCATTGAGAGCGAAGTGTTGGTGGATTCAACCAACCTCATCGCTTCTCTTGCAGTTTAGACACACGGCGTCCGTCGAGCAAGACTTTGGACTGCGCCAGGTCGAGTCGATTCCAGGGGACCCATCGGAGTGGAGCAATGACGGATACGTCTGGCAGAGTGCCGTCCATTCGGTCAGGCATGAATTCGCAATTTTCGCGGGGCTGCCCCCGGCTGCCATACGCCGTGATATAAATGCCTCGGAACAAGGAGTAATTATGATGAGATTTAAATATTTAGTTTTTGCGCTGGCGTTGATGACTGTTTCAGCCGCAGCTCAAGAAAAAAAGGACGCGGCTCCTCCGTCTTCGACCTCCGTCTTAATCAACGGCCAGCAAATTAAAGGAAAAGTGCTGGAAATAGATGGGAAGCATTTCGTAGCTGTCGAAGACCTGGCGCAAAGCCTCCGGGGAACAATAAGCTATGGCGACGGGCAGATCGCGCTCACCCTTTCACAATTTTCATCGGTGACTACTCAGCCGCCACAGTCACAACCCCAACCGGTGTCCACGCAGCCGACGACTTCGCAACCTCAACCCGTGACCACACAGCCACCGCCTTCGCTAGCTCCGACAATGCCCACGCAGCCAACGTCGTCTCAACTTCCGCCTGTAAACGCAGGGACAGCTGAAACCGGAAGCGTGAAAGGCACTCTCACATATTTCTTCAGCTTCCAAGTGGAAGCCAAGCCTGATGCTGGCAGCAAAGTATGGCTCGTCAAAGGCCGCGTTGAGATCCCAGCCGACCAAAATTTTGTTGCCACCAGCACGTCGCTAGGGACCAGCGGAAACCCGGAGCAATACAATGCGTTCAAATATTCGATCGCAGACGAAAATGGAAATTTTGAATTGCCTGAAATTCCTCCCGGTGAATACACGCTGATTATGCAATCGGCGCACACGAAAGGAACTTTGAAAGAGAAAACCCATATCTTCGGGAAAGGAAACAGTCGCAATCCCCGAGACAGCAATGGAAGGGTTGAATCTCTCCACCTGCTAATCAAGCCAGGCGAGATTGCCGATGCATCAAAAGATTTTGGACCTAACATCGATATGTGAGAGCGCCG
>PMOP01000383.1:0-169 GCA_003161495.1 Acidobacteriota bacterium
TGCTGTATGAAAGCTACATCCATCCCATCACGATTCTTTCAACGCTGCCTTCGGCCGGAGTCGGAGCGCTGCTCGCTCTGCTGATTACGCACACCGATTTCAGCATCATCGCGCTTATAGGAATCATCCTGCTGATAGGAATCGTTCAGAAAAACGCCATCATGATGAT
>PMOP01000383.1:278-4143 GCA_003161495.1 Acidobacteriota bacterium
TGGGCATTGCGATTGTCGGCGGATTGATCTTCAGCCAGGCGCTTACTTTGTTCACCACGCCTGTCGTGTACCTCGCGTTTGACAGGCTGGCGAAACGCCTCGGCCACGGCACGCCCATCGAAGCCACGTCTCCCGCAAACGCTTCCGCGGATTGAGTAGGACGGGCTTCAGCCTGTCGCCGTTTTGTCTGTCTCCATTTTGCCCGCCTGCCAAGCTAACATAAAACCGACAGGCTGAAGCCCGTCCTACTCGGACAAACCAACCAGAAATTTCCTAATTTGCTTGAGGACACGCGCGAACATGGCCGGCGTCAATCGCCCCGTCTGCGTGTTTTGCTGGCTGGGATGATAAGCGGCAAAAAGTCGAGGAAGATCGCCCGGCAAGGCAAAGCTTGCGCCATGCGAAAAGGGGAATGCGGATCGCGATGCAATCAATCCCTTCCGCTTCAGCAAGTCCAAATACGTGTTAAGCGCGATTCCACCTAGTGCAAGAATCGCTCGCGGGCGAACCAGCGCGATTTCCCGTTCGAGGTACGGCAGGCAGTTGCGGATTTCTTCCGGCAGCGGCTTGTTGTCCGGCGGCGCGCAGCGAATTGCACCAGTGATCAACGCCCCTTTCAGAATCAGCCCATCGTTGGCGTGCTTTGATTCCGGTCGATTTGCAAATCCCGCGCGAAAAAGTTGCTTGTACAAAAAATCTCCGGACCGGTCTCCCGTAAACATTCGTCCCGTGCGGTTGGCGCCGTGCGCGCCAGGCGCGAGGCCGATGATCACAAGCCGAGCTTCCGGATCGCCGAACGCAGGCACGGGCCGTCCCCAGTAATTCCAGTCGCGATAGGCGCGCCGCTTGATGCGCGCCACATTCTCGAGGTAAAGGACGAGGCGCGGACATTTCCTGCAATTTGTGATTTCGCGCTCCAGAATCTGCAGATCGTCTTCCGGCACTCCGCCTCCAGGAAAAACCGCGGTTTTATTTCTCTCCAAGCATGAAAGTATAGGCCGCCTCGTTGTTTGTTTGCCATTCTTCGCGCCGAGAAAAATTTAAGTTTCGCCGCAAGATCCGGATAGCGCCAAAACCAAGGTCCCGGATAAGTTGTTCGGGACGCGGCCTAAGCAAGGACGCGCCATCCGCAACCAAATTGGCTTCCAGCCATTTTGGACTGCGCGCCAATTTGGTTGCCAGCCAATTTGAGACTGGTCTTGGTTGCAGTTGCGTCGAGAATCAACCGATCAAATGAGGCTGCCACGGACCGGACACCGAATCGCCGATTTGATTTCTGTTAACTTTCAGGGCTGCAAAAACGTTATAGCACTGAGAAGTGAATAGGATTCATAGGCGCTTTCGAGTTTCGATGAAGTTCACGGGCATCCGCAAAAGGGGAAGAAATGAACGCGAAAGTTGCTGTTCTCGCTGTTTTGTTTTTGCTGGCAGCGAGCGTCCCGGTCAGGGCCAAGAAGATTCCTCCACGTCTCTTCTTCTTGCAAACCCCTGTCACCATGAGCGGAGCGGAAATTCCGGAAGGGCTGTACGAGCTGAAAATAGAATCCAGCAATTCGGCTGTCCGGGTAACCTTGTGCAAAGACGGACAGTTCGTCGCCACGGCTCTCGGCGCCTGGGTGAAGAACGGAGCGAAATACACGGAAGACTCCGCGCTTCTCCGGGTGAATTCAGACGGATCGCGTTCGCTTATAGAACTTCGCTTCGCAGGCGCCGCAAAAACCATCGTCCTCAAAAAACCCGACGCAACCATCCACGTCAGCGCAAAAAAATAGCCGCTTCAGGCCCTGCCGCCGCAGGGCCATGCAGCGCACGCCGGTTCGCCGCCTCGCAAAACGGTTGAAATCAATTGAGTGCCACGTGATTGACTCCCCTGCTGCCGGACGATAGCATGCTAGTTTCAACTTCCGCTCTAATTTGCAGCAGAAGATGCATTCATGGCCGCAGAAACTAAATCCGGGACTGTGCTTGACCGCATCATCGAGGCGCGCCGCGCCGCGATTGCTCACCGGAAGAAATCCGTTCCGGAAACGGCGCTGCGTTTCGGCGTAAAGCACGCGAAGCCCGTGCGCGATTTTGTGGCCGCGCTGTCGCGCGGTTCCCTGAACGTGATCGCGGAGCTCAAGAAGGCTTCGCCTTCCCGCGGGTTGATTCGTGCCGACTTCGATCCAGTGGCGCTCGGGAAAGGTTTGGAGGCCGCGGGTGCGGCGGCGCTTTCCGTATTAACCGAAGAGGAATTCTTTCAGGGCGAATTAAAATACATGCGCGATGCGCGCGCGGCGGTGGCTTTGCCCGTGCTGCGCAAGGATTTCATTGTCGATCCGTGGCAGATTTGGGAAGCGAGAGCCACGGACGCCGATTCGTTTCTGCTGATCGTTGCGGGGCTTGGCGACGCGATTCTTGGCGAATTGCTCGCGCTCGGCCGCGAACTGGGAATGGAGCCGCTCGTCGAAGTGCACACGCGCGAGGAGCTGGCACGGGCTTTGGCGGCGGGCGCGCGCATCGTCGGCGTGAATAATCGCGACCTGCGCACGCTTGAAGTGCGCATCGAAACGTCGGAGGAATTGATTGCCGACATTCCCGATGAATGCGTCGCCGTTTGCGAATCAGGCTTGCGCACGCACGCGGATCTGGAGCGACTTCGCGCTGCGGGATTCGACGCGTTCCTAATCGGCGAGCATTTGATGACGCAAGCGGATCCCGCGGCGGCGCTGCGTAAGTTGCTGGGGACTTAAAGTAGCGCGGGCTTTAGCCTGCGGGGTTTAGTCGAAGCGCCATCTCGCTTGCTGAAATCAAACCCCGCAGGCTAAAGCCCACGCTACAAAAAATCTCATGCCGACTCGTGTTAAAATTTGCGGGATCACCACCTGGGACGACGCGCGCTTGTCCATTGACCTGGGAGCTTCCGCGCTCGGCTTTAATTTTTATCCGCATAGCCCGCGGGCCATCAGCCTTGCGGACGCGTGGAGCATCATCCGCCGTCTGCCGCCGTTTGTGGAAGCAGTCGGAGTATTTGTGAATTGGGAGCCGCAAGTGGTGGACGCGGTGGCGCGCGCGGCGCGACTAGGTTCCGTGCAGCTCCACGGAGCGGAATCGCCCGGGGAAGTCGCGGAATTGGCCGGAAAACATCGCGTGATCAAGGCGGTCCAGGTGAAGCGAGGATTTCGCGCCGCTTCGCTCGTCCGCTACCGCGCCGCCGATGCCATACTCTTGGATGGATTCACGCGCGGTTTGCATGGCGGCACGGGCCGCACACTGGATTGGAAATTGGCGCGAGCAGCGAGCCGTTACGGGCGGATCATCCTGGCGGGGGGCCTGACGCCTGAAAACATCGCCGAAGCAATTCGCGTCGCCCAGCCGTTCGCAGTAGATGTGGCCAGCGGCGTAGAAGCGCGGCCCGGGCGCAAGGATCCCGCGAAATTGCGAGCGTTGTTTGCTGCGGTGTACTCGGCGGGACGATAGATTTTTGTAGCCCGCCTCTTCAGAGGCGGGGTCTTTGCAGCACGGGCAGAAATTCCCCGCCTCTGAAGAGGCGGGCTACAGCAGCGACATTACATCTCGATAGAGAAATGGAACTCATGAGCGGCGCAACAAAAACATGGCCGGACGCAAAGGGCCGCTTCGGCCCTTACGGCGGCCGCTACGTCCCGGAAACGCTGGTGGCGCCGCTCGAAGAACTCGAGCGTGCGTACGCGGATGCGCGCAAAGATCCGAGCTTCCAAAAAGAGATCGACTACTTGCTCAAAACTTTTGCCGGACGTCCCACGCCGCTGCAATTTGCTTCGCGGCTGACGGAACATCTCGGAGGACCGCGCATTTACATCAAGCGCGAAGATCTGCTGCACACCGGCGCGCACAAAATCAACAA
>PMOP01000392.1 GCA_003161495.1 Acidobacteriota bacterium
GGCGGCGGAGGCGGGCCTGGAATCGTGAAGAGTCCGGCAGGAACGGTTTTGACAGAAGTTATCGTGGTATCGGGCAGCTTCAAAGATGCGAGAGCTTCGCAGGACTGAGCGGCGGAGGTCCGGGAAGGCGTAAAACTAAACGCCAGAACCGCGGCCACGAAAACTGCAGANNCTGTGGCGGGATCGGGAGTATGGAATCGCTCGTCTTCCTGGTGGAACTGATCCTTTTGTGATGGCAGGACCATGTGAGTTTTATCGGTACTGGTGGGGGTACAAAAAGTTTCTAGAAATCGGTCGTCGCGAAGAATCATGTGTCGAGGTGTGATCACCCAGGGTTTTGTAAATGCAACCGGATCTTCCACCGTGGCTTCATAAACCAGCATGTTTCCGTGACGGGTGTAGCGTTCAATCACATGCTCCTGATCGCTGTGGAGCAGCGCGTTCTTCTCAATAATCTGGTGATTCTTGGGCTCGCCGAATGCGCCGGGCTCTGTGTGTCCCTGTGCGCCACCCAGCCATGTTGAATCGTCCAAACCAACGACGTCGACCACCAGAGTATTCCCTTCCCAGTGACCCACGGAATCTCCCATATAGGAAGTGTCCAGATCTTTTGGATGCGGTTTTCCGTCCGTGTAAATAATGCGGAAAGTTTGGCCGATAAAATTTGACTCGTAAAGGATCACTATCATTTTGGGAGTCTGAATAATCTGCATCGGTCCCGTAGATGCGCGCGGGACCCCGCTCGGCGTACAATCAAAATTCGGGTCGTCTTGCGAAGTGGTGCCGTATTGCCGCGCCAAAATTGCCTTCACCTTGGAATCATACTCCGGCGTGTAAGCAGGTTCGTTGGGTTCAGGGTACTTAGGCGGCGGCGCATCGGTTCGCGTCTCTCCAAAGGCGTAATAGATATTGCCATCCGCGGCTCTTTTGACCGTGATATCCAGCGGGTTGTAATAAAACCCATTCAGGTCCGGATGGCCATCCGCCGTACGAGGTGTCGGCAACTTCGCTTCCGGCATTTGCAGATAGGCCTTTTCGAGTTCCTCGCTGGTAACCGCGCGTCCCTGTTTCTCCGACTTTTCAGGAGGAGCGGAATACTGTGCGGACGCGGGAAGGGCAAGTACTGTGAAGGCTGCCAGGAGAAGAGCCGGCGCCAGAGGCGCAACAGTTATAGCCGCAAAGTCCCGCATACGACGCGTTCTCATGTTCCAATCCTCCCTGTCATCCGGCCTGCGAACGGCAGCAAATCGCGTGCAGGATCAGCGGTACAGCACATCAGTGATACAGCACAATGGAATGCCCGTCCGCATACTTGATCAAGGTTCCAAACCCCAATTTCGAGCCGTCCTTGGCGGGTTTCGCCGACACCGTGACAGTCTCCCCGATTTTCCAGTCTGATCTCAGCAATCCGGCACGGTGCAGCATGCTTGGAGGCGCGCCCTGAAAACGCCAGGTGTCGATGGCGCCACTGTCGTTCTTTACGTCTACGTACCAGTAGATATGCGGATTCACCCAATCGACCCGCGTCAGCACGCCCGTTACCGTGAAGTCCTTTGTGGGATCAAACTCGGCTGCAATAGAGTGATGAGCCAAGACGGGCAGCACAGCCAGGAATAAACCGAAAAACGCGATTGAGATTGCACTGATCTTTTTCATCGGCAGTATCTCCGGTTGGAACATCCCGTTGATTTGGATACCTGGCCTGATGCGGATGGCTCACAATTTTCTTCCACTTGTGACGCCCCGCAGTCGTGATCTGGTATTTATTTCGCGCCATCGTTTGCGGCCACGTTCTTCCTCGTGAGACATAAGTACAGGCGGTCCAAGTACGCGTCAATCTTCATGACACGGGTATTCAAGTAATCCCATTTGGCCAGCACTTTTTCCTGCCTGAGTTGCTCGAGCGTTTTGCCTTGATCAATTCCTGCCTGCACCGCTGCTGTCGTTCCCGTGAGCACGTCGAGATATCTTCCCACTTCAACTTTTGAGGCAATCTTGCCGTGCCCTGGAATCACTTTCACATCGTCCGGCATCTGTTCCATGATGTAGCTGAGCGCCGCGATCTCCCCTTGCGGCCCGCCGTTGCCGTCATTGTCCATGTCGATGGCGGGAAGCCCGGAGGGATCCATGTTTACAAAATCGGTTCCCGTTTGGGCGACTTTGGCATGCGCAAACAAGACCAGGCTGTCCGTATTCGTATGCCCGTGAGGAAAGTAGATAGCGTGAAGATCCTCACCGTTTATATGCAGAGTTAATTCGTCATTAAAAGTAATGACCGGAAGCGCAGCCGCGGGCGACGGCGGAAACGTTTCTCTCAGAAGATTCACGCGATTGAGATGGCTAAGGTCATCGCCTGTTTCCATTTTCTTTCGTGCGCCATCCTGGGCGAGAATGGTAGCCGTCTTCGAAAAATAGGCATCCCCGCCTGTATGGTCACCGTGCCAATGGGTATTCAATAAATATTTGACCGGCTTGTCCGAGATGGTTTTCAGGGCTGCTTCGAGTTTAGACGCTACTGGTGCGTACCCAGCGTCAACCAGGACAACGCCGTCGTCACCGATAAGCGCGCTCGCATTCGCGCCCGCGTTTCCGCCGCTGGGCGACACGAACTCAATCATGTACACGTTTGCGGAGAGCTTTTGCAGCTTGACTTCAACTTTGTCCCAGTCCATGGGGCGCTGAGCACGGATAGAAGATCCCAGCACGAATGGCAAAGTGAAAAAGATCGCGAAAGCCAATTTGCGCATATTGAAAAGTCTCGACCCATGGAAGCCGCCCGACCGCGTGACAAAGCTCGCGGATCCTCGGCGCTTCATGTATTTCAGAGGGTTCTGAGCGGACTATAGTTCGCCTGCTTTCCTGGTGTCAATCTATTTCGGCAAATGAGCAAGTCCGTTCACCTTGCAAATCCCTGCGAAAAGCGTAGCGGGATCAACGGAGACAGTGGGTTAATTTTGTCGCACAGAGGAAGGAATTATTTCACCATTATATTTGGTCATTTTACGCGACGCCACCTTTTTTGTTTTTCCTTGACAATTGCAGCGGGGTCCACTATCAGGGTCATAACATTCCTAATAGGCCTGGCGGATCAGGGAGGGTCACGACGATGAATTATGTTAAGAGTCAACGTGTCTCGCGTACTTTTCTAGGAATACTTTTGATTGGCGTGGCCATTCCTGTTTTTGCACATCATTCAGTCACTTCGGAATTCGATCCCGGCAAGGAATTTTCTGTGACAGGCGTTCTAACCCGCGTAGCGTGGACAAACCCGCATGTGTATTGGTGGGTGGATGTGAAGGACGATTCCGGCAACATTGTAACTTATTCGTTTGAGGGCAATCCTCCAGGGATGTATCACCGTGCCGGCTTGCACAAGGATGATTGGAAAGTCGGAGAAGTTGTTACGGTGACGGCCGTCGCCGCAAAAGACGGCAGCAAGCACCTGGGATTTGGAAAGATAATTAAATACTCCGATGGGCATTCCATAGTGTTGAAGGTTGGGGGAGAGTAGAGCTTCGTTTTTGCATCGAGCATGAGCCGACCAGCGCCGTACAGCCATGATTTTTTTGCACGTACGTGTGTTTGAGGTTTGGAAACGAGAGGAGAACGCAACCGTGAAACCCAGGTTCGCAATCTGCGCTTGGTTCGCAGCGCTCCTGCTTGCAGCTGTAATTTTGGCGGGCGTTTCCATGGCCCCGGCTCCCCTGGCAGCCCAGAATGGAGAACCAGGCGAGAAGCCGCCCGCGCCGGCGCAATCAAACGTCGTCTCCAGCAACGAGGAACTTCAGAAGCTCTACATGGAATTGCCCGTGACGAAGTTGCCCATTCCGAAATCAGCGGATGGGCACCCGGACCTGAGCGGGTTCTGGTACAACGACCTTAGCAACGCGAGCCAAAGGGATGCGGACGGAAGCGTTCGTTTTGACTTGGGCGGGTCACGGCGCGGCAAGGTCGTTTGGAAATACCCCGAACCGAGCGAGCCGGAATACACCCCTGAATATGCGGCCAAAGTAAAAGCCATCATCGCCAATCAGTACGGAGAAACCACCACGGATGATCCCAACTTCGACTGTCTCCCCAGCGGCGTTCCGCGCGTGGCAACAGGCCCGCTTCAGATTATTCAGACTCCAAAAATGATTGTGATTCTCTACGAATCGAATTTTATCGGCCAAACCTTTCGCGTCATCTACACGGACGGACGCCCGCACCCGAAAGATCTCGACACCTCTTACCTTGGCCATTCCATCGGTCATTGGGACGGGGACGTGCTGGTGGTAGACGTGGCAGGTTTAAATGAAGAGACTTGGATGGGCGGCGCCCAGGGACATACTGAGCCGGGCGCGCATGTCGGCGAACCCAATCACCAGATCGTTGAGAAGGCCGCGCTGATACACAGCGATCAGGAACATGTGACGGAACGCTATACTCGCCGCGGCAATATGCTGTTTTATGAGGCAACCGTGGAAGATCCGGTAGCCTTTACGAAACCCTGGGTGGTGACCCCACGGCATTTAAATCTGGGCAAGGCGGACGACGAATTGTTTGAAACCTTTTGCCAATCGAGGGATAAGGAACACATCATTAAACCCAGCGAAAAAGATCAATACCTTTGCAACTATTGCAAGAAACCATCGAGCAACTAATTCGGCCGGCAAAAATATATAAATATATCGGATCAGGGGATAAGACACTTCGCGTAAACGATTCGCGCAGAACGCAGACGGCTGAAAATCAAAATCTCAGCGTCCGCCGCCGCTGCTCCCGCTGCCGTTTTTCTCAGCTATCAACCCCTTGTAGAGGCGCTCAATATACACGTCGGTTTTTATCGGGGGAGATTCCAAGTACTCCCACTTTGCCAGCACCTTTTCCTGCTTGAGCTGATCGAGGCTCTTCCCCTGATCGATGCCCGCTTTGACCGCCGCCGTCGTACCTTTCAGCACTTCCAGATACTTGGCCAAATCCGCCTTGGATGCCACGATTCCGTGTCCCGGGATTACCTTCATGTCCTCCGGTGAATGAGCCAATACATATTCTATGGCCGCAATCTCGCCCTGCGGTCCGCCGCTCGCATCATTGTCCGAGTTCAAGGCCGGATAGTGGGGAGGATCGAAATTTGTAAACAAATCGCCCAGATGGATCACATTCGTTTTCTCAAAAAAAACTGCGCAGTCGCCATCCGTATGCCCGCGTGCAAAATGAATCGCGTGAACTTCTCCTCCATTGAGGTGCAGTGTCAATTCATTCGAGAAAGTAATTACAGGAAGAGATACCGGCAGATTCGTGATGCGACGATCATTCACGGTTTGCATCGTTTTGCGAACATTATCCTGCGCAATGATGATGGCCGTCTTTCCAAAATACGCGTTGCCGCCTGTATGATCTCCGTGCCAGTGGGTGTTCAATACATATTTTACAGGTTTGTCGGATACCGTCTTGAGCGCCGCTTCAATCTTGGGGCCGAGCTCGACCAACTGAGAATCCACAAGAAGGATGCCATCATCGCCCACGAATGCGGCAATATTGCCCATGCCCGCTTGCGCTCCGGAACTCTGAAGGACGTAGATATTCTCGGCGAGCTTTTGCACCTTGACCTGGACTTTGCTCAAGTCAGGAGGCTGTTGCTGCGGTAATTGTGCACGAAGCGAAGGTACCGCAAGCAAGCAAAACATCAGACAAGCCATGGAATATTTGCGCATGAAGGGTGTCCTTTCCCTATCGTTAAATTTGGCTGCGTCCGACCTTCGCATTCTCGGGAGTGAACCAAGGCTCATATTGAGGCGAAGGGTAGAATAGAAAAAGAGTGCGGTCAAGCTTTGGTCGCGACGAAAACGGAACTCGACCCTGAACCCATTTTGGGACACGAACGGAAGATTAGACGAAGTACGGTCGATCATAACGAGATCATCGCCGCCCTCATCTATCCGGGATGACACACACTACAGATCTGGCGCTTCCTTCGAGCGCGCCATCGGCGTGCCGATTGGACCGCTTGAAACATGACCGGGTGAGGACGGGCTCGCTGCAATCGCAGCTTCGCGCTTGCGGCCGAATGTTTGCGCGCCCCATCTCTTGGCGTCTTCCATGTAAATGTAAAACACAGGGGTGAGGAAAAGTGTCACGAGTTGGGAGAAAGCCAGGCCTCCTACAACCGACACGCCGAGTGGCCGGCGCGCTTCGCCGCCTGCTCCAAAACCCAGTGCGATCGGGAGAGTGCCCATCAGCGCGGCCATTGTCGTCATCATGATGGGACGGAAGCGCACCAGGCATCCCTGGTAAATCGCTTCGGCGGGACTTTTGCCTTCTTTGCGTTGCGCTTCAAGGGCAAAGTCAATCATCATAATGGCGTTTTTCTTGACAATGCCGATGAGCATCATGATTCCCACAAAACCATAGATGTCCAGGCTCATGTCCAGGAGCGGCGAAACCCAACCCTTGGTCGCCGCAATATGGAAAAGATACAGCGAAAGGAGCGCTCCGAAGCCCGCGGATGGAAGTCCCGACAGAATCGTGATCGGATGCAAGAAACTTTCATAGAGAATGCCGAGAATGATGTAGATCACAAGAACGGCCATGCCGAGCAGAATGCCAAGACCCGCAAGCGAAGATTGAAAGGCCTGCGCGTTGCCCTGGAAAGTCGTCGTGGTCGTCGGCGGAAGTGCCTGCCTCGCCAGGTCGTTTATTTCACTGACCGCATCACCGATGGATG
The DNA here is from genome assembly GCA_003161495.1 of Acidobacteriota bacterium. Classification (GTDB taxonomy): domain Bacteria; phylum Acidobacteriota; class Terriglobia; order Acidiferrales; family UBA7541; genus Palsa-360. The sequence goes on from PMOP01000392.1 coordinate 6,707, forward strand.
TGCCGGGCTTTAAGTTGAAAGAAATCGTTACCGCGGGGAGCTGCCCCAGATGGTTGACCGAAAGCGGTCCGAGCGTCGGGCTAAGTTTTGCTACGGCGCTGATCGGCACGAGTTGCCCGGTCGCGTTTGTGAAATCCTGCGATCCCGCCGTGGAGTGAACGTAGAGAGACGCAATTTTGTTTGCGTCACGTTGAAATTCCGGCTCCAATTCCAGGATGACCCAATACTGATTATTCGGCGCAAAAATCGTGGAAATCTGGCGCTGCCCATAGGCCGAGTAGATCGCATCTTCGATCTGATTCACAGTTACTCCGTACGAAGAAGCGGCGTCGCGGTCGATTTGGATATTGATCTGGGGATTTCGGATTTGAAGATCGCTGCTAACGTCCGTAAGGCCCTGGAGCTTGCTCATCTTGGCGGTGAAATCCTGGGCCGACCTGTAAAGTTCGTCCGTGTTCGGGCTTTGTATCGTGAACTGATAAAGCGCCTTGCTTTGCAGACCGCCGATGCGGATTGGGGGATCATTGCGAAGGAACGTCACCATCCCCGGCACGGCGGCAAGTTTGGGGCGCAGTTCGTTGATAACCTGATCGACTTGTGGGCGCTCCGACCGGGGTTTCAAACGAATGTTGAGCCCGCCTTGATTCAAAGTTCGTCCGCCCGAACCGATCGATGACAATACGTAAGCCACCGCGGGATCTTTCGTCAGGATTTCGGCAATCTGTTGCTGGTGCTGGACCATGGCGTCAAACGAAATGCCCTCGATGGCTTCCGTGGTCCCGTTGATCTGATCGATATCCTCGCTGGGCAAAAACCCTTTCGGAATGATGACCGCAAGGTAGTAGGTTCCAACCGCCAGGGCCACGGAAAACATCATGGTTGCGAGCTTGTGCCGAAGCGAGACCTGCAAGCAACGTTCATATAATCGCTCCAGCCCCACCTGCACGGACTCGAAATAGTTGTAAAGCCGGCCGTGCCGGATCTCCTTGGGAGGTTTCAAGAAGCGGCTGCACAGCATCGGCGTGAGGGTCAACGACACGAATCCTGACACCAGGATGGCCGTCATGATGGTCACCGCGAACTCGTGCAAGAGCCGGCCGAGAACTCCACCCATGAACATCACCGGGATAAACACGGCTGAGAGTGACAGCGTCATGGAAAGAATCGTAAAACCGATCTCGCCGGAACCGTTGATGGCGGCTTCCATCACGCCTTCGCCCTGCTCCATATGACGCACGATATTTTCGAGCATCACAATCGCGTCATCCACGACGAAGCCTACGGAAAGCGTCAGCGCCATCAGGGAAAGATTGTCGATCGAATAGCCGCACAGATACATCACGGCGAAAGTGCCTACCAGCGAGAACGGAAGCGCAAGGCTGGGAATCGTCGTCGCCGAAAGATTTCGCAAGAACAGGAAGATGACCATGATCACGAGAAACAGCGCCAGCTCCAGCGTGAACTTCACGTCGTCCACCGAGTTGCGAATCGTGATCGAGCGGTCGAAAAGCACCCTCATTTTAACGGAAGGAGGCAGCGTCGCCTCCAAACGAGGAAGCATGGCCTTGATGCCGTCCACCACTTGCACTGCGTTCGTGCCCGGCTGCTTGAAGATGACCATCGGGATAGCGGATATGCCGTGCGGCAAGTCCGCATCGTAGAAAAAATTAACGTTTTTATCGTTTTGCACGCTATCGATGACGCGGCCTAAATCCGACAGCCGGACCGGAGAACCATTGCGATACGCGACAATCAACTTGGAATAATCCGCGGCGTTGTAAAGCTGCCCCTGTGTCTGCACAGTCGGCGCGCGCTGCGGACCCCAGATTGTGCCGGTCGGAAGATTTACGTTGCCGTTCGTCAGGGCGTTCTCGACGTCGTCAATCCCGATCCGCCGGATCGCCAGGGCCTGGGGATCCAATTGAATGTGCGGAGCATATTTAAACTGGCC
>PMOP01000538.1 GCA_003161495.1 Acidobacteriota bacterium
CGGCTTACAGGCTTGTCCGCCATTAAGTATTTTGTTTTCATGCGTTTCAGTTTATTCGCGGTCCAACTGACGGAGAACGTGTAATAAACGTGCAATCAGCGTTCTCTATTCCTTCGCCATTTTCCATGAGGCTGCGTGCGCGGTCCCGGAGTTCCTTCACAAATGGAGCGTAATGCTTCTCGACAGTTGCGACGGTATCACCAAGCAACTTGGCCACATCGTACGGAGTCGCCCCGCGAACCAGCATGTCAACAGTCAGGGTGTCGCGGTAACGGTGTGGGTGTGCGTCAGGGACGCCAGCACGCTTCCCGAGGGCGAGCATTCGCTCATAGAGACGCGGGCGCGTCATGGGCTGGCCAGTTCGCGGATTTATGAGAATGCGGTCACCAGGTTCCGGCATTCTCCGGTCGCGCTCCGCTTCGAGCGCAAAGAAAAGTTCTTGCGGGATCGGCAGTATGACACGAGTTTTCCGCTTCTGTGTGAGCCGGTTGATTTCGCGAGCGACGAAGTCGATCTCGTCCCAGGTCAGGCGTACTGCGTCGGAGCCGCGTAACCCAGTCCATCGGAGCAACAGGTACGTCAGCAAATCTTCATTGGCGGCTTGACGCAATTTCGTGAGCTGCTCGCCCCTGAAAGGCTGCGCGCCGTTTTCTGGACTATCACCGGGCCGACCTTCAAAAGTTACCGGATTTTTCACGACCAGCTCGCACTCGACGGCAACTGCAAATACGCGATGCAGTATGGCCACGTCGAGAGCCAGGCCACGCCCGCCACGAGAGAATTTCTTCTCCTGAATTTTAGCAAGCCGCCAAACCTTGAATTTTTCGATGAAAGGGCGATTCAGCAACGGCAGATCGGAAACGCCGCACTCTCCGAGAAACAATTTGAACACTCGCATTGTTTGCTTGTACCGTTCGCGGGTGGACTCTGCCAGCTTGCCGAGCATGACACGTTGCTGCATTTTCACCGAGAACGCATTTTCAAGATCATTCCATGTTGGAATTGGAACCATTAGAGGCTCAGGAACCGGCTCCGGTTCACAATAGTTTACGGTCCTGGCGAGTAACTGGAACGTGCGGAGCGGCAGTGTCCTTTTCAGTTCGGGCCAACGGAAAGAAGTCTGACCTTCGGACATCGCTCGCTCGACATGATCCGCCGTCGTAGAAGCGGAAGCGCGATTGGACGTGCCCAGCGGAAGGCGCAGAAACTTCCCTCCGACCGTGCCATGAATCCACCACCAACCATTGCGCGCTTTTATTTTCATCCGAGCGACCTTTCCAATCTGCCATAGGTCTATATCACATTGCTGGCGCAATGTAAACACAATGGATTATCGAAAGACGCGCATGTTGGATTCTTCGATGCGACGTACAGTGTCGCACGGAATAAGTTTTTTGCCGCGAGGTTTTTTTTCACCAGATTGTTCCCCATCAGGTTCTTTGTCGCTAGGTTTTCTGCCGCGACGGGCCGGAGCTGTAAAGTCCAGGATCTTCTCACCGCGAAGTAGGTTATAGATCGTGCCGCGAGAACACCGCCAGCGGACGGCCAATTCTGGGATACTGAAAAACGGTTGCAGCGCGGGGCTTGGAGTTGCACCAAGAAATCCATTTGGAGCGGACGCGGTTAAAACTTGCGCTGACTTCGCGTGTGTCACGGTCGCGCCGACAGGTTGGATCGCTCCGAGTTTTGTTACCGTTCGCATTCCGCTTTTACTCCCGGCGCGGAGCGTGCGCCGGTGATTTCATCCTAAGTCTCGGGGGGGAAGTCCCCCTTTTCAGATTGCGTGGGTATTTTGACAGGAATGAAAAGTCAAAAGTAAAGGTATACAAAAATGCAATTCTGAGCACTCGCGATTACAATGTGCGCATGAAACGAACACGAACAGTTCTCGTTTGCCATGAATGCATGCGATGCGGCCATACCTGGGAATCGAGACTTCAAACCCCGGTGCGTTGCTCGAAATGCGGATCGCCGTATTGGAACAGGAAACGCCGGTCGTAAGCGCGTGGCCCATTAATTCACCCAAGCCCGCTGTTCTTGGTGAAATTTCCACAGGCCACGCGGTTCGCGATTTTTAATAGCCTGCCATCAAAAAGGAACGTTTTGGTCGCCCGCCGCATGCGCAGAATCGGTCCGCGAGCTATTGAACGAAATCTTCGGCCCGACTGCGTTTCGCCAACTTCTTCGGCACCCATTCCGTGCGCTCGATGCGCTTCCAGGGCTCCCATTCCTCCCCGTTGATCCTGTAGCCTAGCGGTTCCGGCGGCGAGGCGGCCTTCAATTCGAATTGCATCTTGCGGAGAGATTCGTCTTCCGCTTCCACACCGATGAGCCATTCAGCCCATCCCGCAATCGCACCCGAGCCGCGCAGGCGTTGCGTAAGGCTGCCCTCGGCGGCTTTTGTGAAGTGGTGGACGATGCCGACAGCGCAACCAACTTCCCTTTGCAGGCGGTTCAGTGCCTCCATAATTTCGCGCATCTCCGTGTTGTCGTTTTCATCGGCCGCGTGCAGGATGTTGAACACATCAAGGATCGCGAACTCCGGCTTGACGATTTTCAACTCCGCGATCATTGGCTCAAACAATTCCGCCCTGTCCAGACGAAATTCCGGTGATTGATCTCGGCTGTTCACGTACAACCGTTCGGCCAGTTCCGCGCGTAAACGATTCTTTCCCGCAAGTAGATGGTCCATGCGCCAGCGCGTGAGGGCCGGATTGTCCTCGCGGGTTATCAATGCAACTTTGACCGCTCGCCGTACCTCGAAACCGAGCCAAGGCAGGCCAAGCGCGAGCGATAGGGCGAGATCGACGGCGAGCCAACTCTTGCCCACTTTTGGCAACGAGCAAAAAAATCCATTCGCGCCGCGCTGGATCACGCCATCGACCAGCCAATCAATTTCCGGCGAGACGGAGGAAAGGAACTGCGGCGCGTCGATGAGTAGCGTGCCATGCTCCGGTTTCCACTCGGGAGTTTTGCGAATTTCCGCAACCAGCTCTTGCGGGGAGTGCGTTGCCAAATAATCGGAAACGTCGCCGTGCAGTCCGAGGGCAGGCAATTCCACGATGCGGACTGATCGCGCATACGGATGTATGGACGAGGCAACCATGCGCGCGTGCTGCTCGCCGGTAGGATCGTGGTCAGGAAATATAATTACGTGCTTTCCGGTGAAATAGCGCGAATATTCCACGCGCCACTTTCCGGCACCATCAAAGTTCGTTGTCGCCGCAAAACGGTTGCCCGGAAAGTCCTTGGCAAGCGCCTCGCCGATCCGGCTCACATTGTCGGCATCTTTTTCGCCTTCCACGAGGGCGACAGTGTTTGCGGTGATTACATCCGGCAGGTTGTACAGCACGCGACGAACATTGACGAGGCTGTAATTCCATCGACCATCTTCCGAACGGGCGCGTTGCGAGAAACGCTTCCCCGGAAAGCGCAGTTTCTCGAAAAGTTCATTCGCATCTTCATCGCGGTACTTGTAGATCGCTTCCGGCTCGCCACCATGCTCGCGACGGTTCGGAACGTCGCAGATTTCGGAAATATTTTTCCACGCCTGATTGTCGTCACATTGCGAGAAAAGTTTTTCAAAATCCAGGATGCCGCCCTGACCGCACCCGGAGCCGCCATGACAATTCCAAATCCCCTCATCGGGCGTGACGCTGAGGGACGCAGTTCGGTCATCGTGGAACGGGCAACGAACAGTTGCGTTGCGGCCCGTCTCGGGAAGCCGTTGACCATCAAGGCGCGTTTCGAAATAAATTCGCTTTTGTGCAGAAGTCAGATTCATATCCAAATCCCCCTCTATTGAATTTTCTTTTTGTCGAAATTGCGATCATCGAGCCAGTAAACCATTTTTTCCGTACTCCCGAAAATGTCCTCCCACCGGGCCGTCCCGTTGGTTTCCTCCATAGCCCGATCAATCGCTTTCTTCATAAGGGCCACCGCCCGCTCAGTCGCCTCGTCGCTCACGCGGCCCCCTTGAAATTGTCGTCGTTCAGCCAAGTTTCCATTTGCTCGGTGCTGCGGAAAAGGATTTCCCAGTCGATATATTTCCGCCCCTGTGGATTTTGGCCATTATGAAAGGGAGATTGTGCGAGTCGGTCGATACACAACTTCATCATGGCGACCGCATTCTCGACCTTGGGATCACCTACCCTGGGATAGAGATCGCGGAGCCGAAGAATACCCATCCCCTTCCTTTTCGGACGGTAGGTATAAAGTTTGGGATGGCGGTGGAGCGTTTCCATGTAATAGGCCCAGACTTGGAGGACAGCCTGTTCCTGTTCATCGGACGGAAGGGGTGGAATGGAAGAAACACCGTCGTGAGGACGATTTGAGTCCTCACGTATGTCTTTACCAATACCCAAACCAGAACCAGAACCAAGGGAGCCATTGGCTAACCATTGGCTAACCACGGATACATCTAGGGCTTTTGAGCGTGTCAGTTCAATGTAATTCCGCAACGCTTCCACGGGCGGAACCGGCCCCACTTCCTCATGTTTATTGTCGAGTCGGCTCTTGGGCGGAAGGCGTCCTTGCTTTTCAATCCCGGTGAAATATCCCCAACTTTTCCCCGTGGGCTCGTCGGGCCAAAGGAATAAAAGACCGACACGGCAAAACTCCCGTTTAATTCTATCGGCATCTTCAAAGGAAATATTCGGTCGATTGTAGGAATAGATCGTCGCCCAAATGCGCCGTGTGTCCGATTCGAAGACGCCGTTGGCAAGGGCCAGCGGAATCCAATTTGCATACTCGGCGCGCATCCATTCCGGCTTTATCAGCGCAATTTTGTCCGACTTCCACAGGGCACCGCCATCGAGAATCCTTTTATTCATCGACTCGCCGACCTCTCAAGCGGCGGACCTGGCGCGGAATCGGCGAGTCGCTCGCGGTCTGCTCTGTGGGTATACCGGTCCGATTGAACCGCCGCCTCGCATGGCGCAAGATCTTGTACAAATCGAAGGAAAATTTTCGATACTTGGTCCGAGCATTCTTGAGCGCCCTCGGCCGGTCACGCAGTTCCCACTCGACGAGTGCCATCAACTCGGCGGGGCCAAGATCGACCGCGCGCCGCTCCGCCTGCGATGGAAAGCGCCGTATGCACCGACGGCTATTCATGGCCGCACCGTGCTTGGAATTGAACGCTGCCACGGACACTGCCCAGACACCGTTCGGACGTAATGCCAGTGCCGAAGAAAAACACTAAGCGGCCCGGATTCGGGAAGAAAAGGCGTAGGAGGCCACAAGATGCGGGACTTAGCAGGCTGGCGCGCGCCAAGTGCCGATTCGCGGAATTCAGAACTGGATCAGACAACGGCACGATTTGTGGATGAAATTTGTTGCGCTGACTGATTTTCGACTTTATACTGGCCACGCTTTCACCTTCGATTCTTTGAGATTCGGGCCGCGCGCTGCCAAGCAATGTGGCCCGATTTTTCTTTTAGATTGCCGACTGTTCCTCCGCCTGTGGATTGATTTTCCCCACCGTATTCCGGCGTCTGGGCCGACAATCTTGGATTCCCCAACGCTTTTTCCCGCCAACATCGCGCAGGGTTGCAGGGTACTTCCCGAGTCGGCACTGCCTGTAAACCCAATCCAGCGTTAAGCCTTCACGTTTAGCGAACTCTATAGGCGTAAGTTCCCGTTTCTTCTCCATGCATCCTCCCCGGTCGCGCTTGACGGAACCTAATAAGCAGCAGCATCATTGCTTGGGAAAATATCACGTCGTTATTGGTTGTTTCCGTCACCCATGATGACCCCATGACGATTTCTCCTGGAGGTCTGCGGTTGGACCTGGTACTGAAAGTGGCCTACCGGAAGCTGGCAGAACGAATTATTTCGTGTGGTGTAGCAGGTGAAAGGATTCAACTCTGCTACACGCAGGCAACGACTGCCGTATTCGCCCAGCAGCATTACGAGCAGTTGGCGCGCATCAAACCTGATGAGATTCACGACTTCACCGCAATTGCATTAACGCGCATGCACCTACTGCCCACCTCAACTGAGGATCTGCCGGAGTTGGTTGTGCAGGCCTTCGTCCGTTGTAAGACGCCCATACAGTCGGTGGCCTTTATGAAGAAGTTCGGTCCCCTGCAAGATGCACAGCCCCAATTCGAGGAATTGCTGGAGAGAACCGAGAGCGGGGCAATTCGTGCCAATTTATCCGTTACGGCATTTCTCAACGAAGCGGCGCTGTTGCGCACTGCAATTGTGGGCTGGCGGGAGTTTCACGAGCACGCCGCAGTCGGACATGGGTTCGCCGACGTAATATCGGGGCGTTTGGATAAGAAGGCCGCGCCGCTCCTGAAACCGAATGGCGGTTCATTCACTCCCGTTCTGTTCTGTGACGATCTTCTGACGGGTCTGTATGCTTGGTTATTCGTCAAATTTACCGTTGGGAAGCCCTACATGAAATGCGCCCGCGTCGGATGCGAAAATATTTTCGAACTTAAAGGCAACAAGGAGTGCTGCTCAATCCAATGCCAGCAGGCCAACGCGTCCAAGCGATACCGCACAACTGGAAATTACCGGGAAGCCCATAGTCGGCGACGGAAGAAAAAACGAGACGCTAAATGACCGAATCCACGATCCTATCGAAACTGCGGCACGAGCTAAACCAGGAGATCACCACTGAAAGGCAGGTCGTGTATATCCTTGTGGAAATTCGAAAGGCAATCGAACTTTCCGGTAAGCGAGAAAGGTATTTCGCATTGGATTTTTATTGCTCCTGGGCGCTTCACACTCAGATGTCCAGGGCAGGCGCAAAGAAAATCTTGGAACGATTCGATCAGGCGTACCCTATCATCGTTCGGAGACAGAGATTGCCAGATGATCTCAAACGCGAAATAGACCAGACGATAAAACTGAGATTGTTCCGCGACGAACTGCGGGACTTTCTCGCATCGATGGAACTCCCCGACCCGTTGACTGTCGGCGAAGACAAGTGGCCGAGGTTTCTATATTTGTATGGTCAAGTCATCGACCACTGCGCTTTAGTATTGGAGGGCAAACATGCGAACCTGGCAAGTATCGACCGCGTTTCGGTTCACCTAGCCTGGATTATTCACGA
>PMOP01000240.1 GCA_003161495.1 Acidobacteriota bacterium
CCGGGAGCCGCCGAGGCAGCGCCGGTGCAAGGAGTGCCGCCAGAACTCGCAGAGAAAATTCCTGCGCTCCAACAGAGTCAAGGGACACTCTCACCTGAGGAAGCTATCAAAGCGGCGGGGATGTCCTATAAAGTCGAACTGGTCGCAGGCAGTGGCGTGCATCAATTCGAAAGTCCGTCGTATCCCGGAATGACCGCCGCGCTTCGTGAATCCGAAATTACACCCGAAGCGGTTGCAAATAAAATGCGCTCGAAGATTCAGGAATTTCAGCCAATCACGGATGCCGAAGCCGCAACATCACGCGCGCAAGCCGCAGGAATGCCCGCCGAAGTAACGGGGCGCATTCAGCAAAACGCGGAAGCCCTGAAACCCATCGTGGACCCTGAGAAGATCGTCGCGCGCGGGGATGTTCAGTCGCAACTAGACCAAGCGGCTAGCGCTCTTCAAAGAAATTCCGATCCGCGCATGCAGGAGCCGCTCAAATTCCCAGAGCAACAACGACTTGCCCAGAATTTGGGCATGACGCCCGAACAACTTTTGTCCACGCCCTCGGGTCAGGCGTTCAGTGCCGAACAAGTTGTCGCGAGCAACGCCATGCTCGAAGCGTCTCGAACAAATGTGATGAACATGGCACTTCTCGCGGCCACGGGCGATGAAGCCTACAGCCAACAATTCTTGACGGCGCTCGCTAAGCATCAGGAAATTCAGGGCGTAGTGACAGGGCGTGTCGCGGCGGAGGCAGGCCGCGCGCTGGGTGCATTCCGCAACACACCCACCGAGGGCACAATCGCCGCTGCCGTTGACCAGCTCTCGAAACTTCCGCCGGATGCTCAACTCACAGCAGCCCAACAGCTCGGAAAAATCGATCCGAATGACGCGGGAGCGGTGGCGAAGTTTGTCCGAGAAATCATTCCCTCTTCGACTGCCGACAAACTTCACGAGGCTTGGCTCAACTCGCTATTGAGTGGCGGGATCAGCGTGGTAAAGACCGTCAGTGATGGGACCATGCGGGCGCTTGGCATTGCGACACGCCCCGTTGCCGCTGCCATTGACGTTGCACGCGCAGCCGCCACCGGCACGCCGCGAGAACGATTTGCAGGCGACATTGCCGCGGATATTTATGGAATGTTCAAAGGCACAAGCCGCGCGATGGGCCAGTTCGCGGATACCTTCGTGCATGAAAAAAGTTTGACCGAGGACGTAATGGGCAGCGGTGGCCGTGGTGCCGCGATCAAAGGTTCGCCAGGGAAAATCATTCGCACGCCGACCCGGCTGTTGGAGGCGATTACGGACGCCGCCAAAATTATAAATTACAGCAGTGAGATTCACACCCGCGCCTATCAACAAGCGATCAAGGAAGGATTGAGCGGGAAGGAAGCATGGTCGCGCGCAACAGAGATTGCCGCGACCCCCACGCCGGAATTGCGCCAAGTGGCTGGCGACTATGCATTGCGCCAGACATTCCAACAGCAGTTAGGTTCGATAGGACGCGAGGCGCAAGCCTGGAAAGATATCAATGTGATGAAGGTGTTCGGGCCAAAAGTAGGGGTGAAGGTTTCTATGCAACCAGGGCGCTGGCTGATTCCTTTCTTTCGCACCCCACTAAACATCTTAAAATCTGCCGCTGAATATTCGCCAGCCGGGGCAATCAGCAGTGCCATCAAGGCAAAATGGGGCAACCTGGAAGGCGGCGCTCTTTCAGACGCGCTCGCCAAGAACACGGTTGGCACAGCGCTTGCGGCGACGTTGGCTTATCACGCCTTCGAGGGGAATGTTACCGGCGCAGGGCCAACAAATGCCAATGATCACAAGCGCCTCGAATCGTCAGGTTGGCAAGCTTACAGCGTGAAGGTCGGCAATCGCTACGTGAGTTTTCGCGGGGCTGAACCACTTGGCACAGTTCTTTCCACCGCCGCAGACCTGGCCGAAACGGTGCGCTCGAATCCCACGAGTCTGGGAAATGGAGGGCTCGTAAATCAGCTAAAGAATCGGATCGACCGCAATCTTGAGAGCGCTCCGTTCATCGGCGGTTTAATGAAACTTAACCAAATCTGGGAGACTCCCGGCAAGTATGTCCGAGGACAGGCCGCTTCCGTCATCCCCACTGGTGTTGCCAATATCGCGCATACCCTCGATCCAACTATCCGCGAGCCCAGCTCGGCGAATCCTTTTCTTCAACAGGTCCAGCAGCAGATCGAATCCCGTATTCCTGGTTTGACACCAAATGTGCCAGCGGTCACGACGCCCGAGGGCAGACCGCTCCAGCGATCTGCGAGCGCAGTCGGGGGTTTCAATCCGTACCCGGCAACAACAGCGCAGCCAGGACTCGGCGCGCTCGAAGCATCACTCGCGCGGAAGGAACAGGTCCAGCGGGCCGCGCAAGCGCGGAAGCAACTGATTAAGCAGCGCGTGGCCGAAAGAAAAACGGCCAAGCAGTAATACGATCAAAGGCGCGAGGGAATAGGCGGCTGCCGAAGAAACACAGCCGAAGCTTAGGCCATTAAACCGGCAAGACCACGACCAGTGGCGCCCCACATGTATGCGGATCGAAGAGTGATAGCGTTTCGCACGTTTGCACCTGACTCACTCTGAATCAGAATTCCTCTTGAGCATCGCCAGCAATGCTTCCGGATCATCCGTGATCCCGAGTTTCTTTATATAAGCTGCCGTTCGATTTTCCTGATGGCGCTGAAAATCAGGCCGATACGCATGGATTAAGGCCATTTCAAATATTTCGGTGGCCTCATAATCATTCAATTCCAAACCAAATGATTGGACAAGAACCTTAATATCGGCTGCCGAAAAAAGTGAAACCATAATTCGGGGTGGAACAGCGAGAGAGGCGAGTTGCGGGTATATATGCTTACCTCCAGAAGCACTTTGTTGAAATTCACGGCGCAACCTGATCCCGAAGGACATCGAAGGGCCGTTCGTTTTGCCAACATATTTGATTAGCCCTTCGTGGTGAATTACGTAAACACCCGTCTCATTTGCCTTGCTCCCCAAGCAGGATTGCGACCAGCCTACTCCCTTTCTGGCCAGGGCAACATCGCAACCGCCGCTTACAATCTTGTCCTTCGGAGGAATTTCGATTTCCACTCGCGTTTGATACCTCTTTCCAGAAGCGATCAGCGTTACTTAATCTCGCGGACGCTGTCACCCTTTTCCAATCTGAAACGGCAGACTTCTTGATCTCTGACATTGCCTAACGACGGATTCGGATTCTTTTTGAACACCGTCACAAACTCACCGTTTGCTTTCATGTAATCACCCTCACACTGTTGAAGTGGTTTTTCTTGCCCTGATCGAAACAATCCATATTTTGGCATCGCGTTCCCTCCCCATAGAAAATCCTTTCAATGCGAATCGACAGCTTCAGCGATCCAAGTCTCAAGAAGTTTTTGGTCTTTGGGCTCGATGGTTGAGAAGACGATTCCCATGCCGATGTCTGGTCTGGCGTATATCACCTTGCCGTGCGTAGTCACTTCCCCCTGTCCGTAGGCCAACTTGAGCATAACCTTGCTTCCGGTCGGAAAGGGTCGCGCCGTGCTCACACTACATCCGTAGCAGTTTAAGTCTTTGGTGCGTTCCTTAATTTGAATTCCGGATTTCATGTCAGTCGCCACTACGTCAACTTCCAACGTGTGACGGGGTGCCTGGCGGGTGTCTTGGTATTCCATAGGACCTCCACCATAGTTAGCGATTCCGGAAAACGGATGCAAACAGGCGAGTGTCGGCCTCTCAACGAAGAAGGTAACATATCAATTAACTATATACATCGATTAAGTATTTGTTATTGAGCGGACAACCAACTTTTTATGTCTTTGGAGGCGGTGATCTGAGAGCCGCGATCACATCTGCAACCAAGCGCCCAAGTCCTTCCTGATCTCCGTCCGGGTCTTGCGTTACTCCGAAGCGCACGATAACGAGCCGCTCGGAAGGCACCACGACAATTTTCTGTCAAAAGGAGCCGGAGGCGAAAAACGAATCAGAGGGTATACCCCAATGCTCGCGCCACGTGGATCGGCCGAGCCAAAAGCCCGCCGCGTAGGGACTATCAAGAGTTGGCAAAGACGAGTAGCGGACCCAGCCCTCCGGCAGGATACGTCGCCCGTTTACGACGCCATCGTTTAAGTACACCATCCCGAATCGTGCCCAGTTCCGTGGCGAAGCCAACATGTATCCTGATCCCAAAGGGGTGCCGGTCGCGTCGAACTCAAGTGTAATGTTGCGCAATCCAAGAGGGTCGAAGAGTTCGTGATGCGCAAATTGCAACACATCTTCGGGCCAAATTCCGAGAAGGCCGTTTATCGGCTGGTACGTTCTTATCCTTGGCATAGCAAAACTGCCAAATTACATCGCATTGGATGTGCTTGCAATTGAGATTACGCATCGCCTTATCCTGATATTCTGCACAGGCTGTGCCGAGACCAGCCAACAGCTTTTGGATGGTATTCATCGCCACGCCAGTCATGCGTACGACGCTCCGAAGGGAGTTTCCCTCAACAAGAGCCGAGATAACCTGCACTCGTTTTTCTATTGTTAGGCGATTCATAATGGACCCATTCTATGCTTGCTCGACTAAGCATGTCAAGCATTAAATCAAAATGTTTCTTTTCCATGCTTGCTCGGGCATGGTATACTAGGACTCACAATGAGAAAGAAAATGAGTCCAACACAAAAAGCCGCTCAAATACTGAGTAAATTAGGCGCGTCCAAAGGTGGCAAGGCAAGAGCGAAGACTCTTTCACCGGAGCGTAGAAAGGCTATTGCTCAGAAGGCCGCAAAGGCGCGATGGGCGGATATAGACAAACCTGGGATATAATAGGCTTGTACAGGCTAGGGAGAGCCTTCCGGGCTCCCCCTGCTCAGTTACTCACTTTCACGGGCCATCCTGACGACTCCTCTCAAAGGTTATGTCAGGATGGCCCTTAGTGTTTAGGCCCGTATGCCGAAAGGTCTGGCAATGAGCATGCGAGCTATGTATATAATTTCATGACTGTTAAGCCTTCCAATGCTGCAAAAGTTTTCATCGGGAAGCCTGCCTCACACTTGGCACACGGAGCGGGGTTTTACGTCTTAGATCTTCGCTTTGCGGTGCTTCTATTGGCAGCTCCTCTTGACCCGAAAGTGAAACTTCAAACATGCTCTCATTGGCGTTCCAAGCCGCAGGATAAGGTTTCGTAGTGGACATGTCATGTCCGATTTCCTCTAGAAAACCTTTGGCAGAGATCGCTGCCCACTTGTTGTTACTGGAATAACGGACTTTGACCGTTCGATCATCCCGTTTTCTGGTTCCCTGGATTGCAAATTTCCGCACCTGAGAGTCCCACAATAGAAAGGCGATCTCCACACCTGCGTCATGAAAGAGCTTTGTCGCAGCTACATTCAAGACGATTCTCCCACGACCGCTCAATGTAATCATAGGGGTGCTGACCCTTACTACTTGCTTGCTGTATATTTCGTATGCCATAGATTTAACTTTACCTCCAAGTCTTGAGCTTGGCAAATCAGTGTTGCATCTAAGTCCCAAGTCTATCAGAGTCAATAATCTCTTGCAACCCTGATTTTGTGCTATACTCTGTGCGGGCCTGTGGTGTAATCGGTAGCACGTTAACCTGTCCAGTTACAAGGTGCGGGTTCGAATCCCGTCAGGTCCACTCAGTTCCTGTACAGCGGCACGGTGAACTGATTGGGAGAGGGTTAGGGCAGGGACTCTCCCCTCAACTTGGCAATTATTTGACACGGTAACTTATAATAGAAGGTGGACAGGTTAACGTAAGGATTCACCAAAGGCCTTGAGTGCGCCGCTGCCTCAAGGCCTTTTTATTGCCTTTTTTCGCTTTGTTGGATAGTAGATTGAACTAAACGGGCGGCCATTTGATTCACACCTAATTGACGCTTGCGCTTTTTGGCAGGTCGCTTCTTTGCCTTGCGTGGTTTCTTCATTTCACTAGGATGCCACAATTCCGAACTAGTCGCCAGACTCCCAAAATTCAAACTGATGCACTACCTGAACGAGGCGTTCCTTGACTTCTAAATTAAAATTCTCTACTCTCACAACGATGATTTGTAAGAAACAATTCCTGCTGTTGATGATAGCGAGTGTGCTGCTTCTGCAATTTGCGGACTGTATAGCCGCTTTTTCGCAGGATCAGCAGACCATGCAATGCTGTGGCACACCCGCTTGCACGCCGGCAAATCAGAGTAATGGCTGCTGCACGGCGATGACTTCTGGAGAATTACCCAGAATGCTGGTGAAGGCTCGTATCACCCTGAATGTTCCAACCGCTGTGGTAGTCGAACACGCGCCCGTGCTTGAAACTGCCGTGCTTAGACCGTTGATTTCGTCTGCATTCGAACCACAGCAATACACTCCCCCAGAGCTTTATACCCTCCACAGTTCACTCCTAATCTAGAACTCCGTACTGGTCCGCCCACAGCGTACCTACCCACGTTCCAATTTGTATGTTTCTGGAGAAACTCTGCGCGGCTGAGTTATGCAACCAGAGCGCGGATAGCGGAACCACTGGCATTCCAGTGGAACCCTCAAGCCTTATCGGGAGGCGAATAAAATGTTGGCATCACGTGGCGAAAAACCGCATGTTCGAGTGTTGCTGTGGACTGTTCTCTGGCTAATCGTGATTCTCGTTTCTTCCACGGACACGTCTGGAGCATTCGGCCAGGACCTACCTAATGATGCATTTCGAGGCATTCCTCCTCAGGAAGAACATGTGCATCAAGCGGTCACTCCGTTATGTGATTTGTTGGCCGAGGGAGAGCAAAACAATCCTCAAATTGCGGCAGTGAAACATGGTTGGGAAGCTGCAAAACAAATTCCGTCACAAGTCTCGACGCTTCCTGATCCGCAATTTACAGCGCAACAAGTCAACGTCGGAAGCCCGAGACCTTTTGCTGGGTATACGAACAGCGACTTTGCTTATTTTGGTCTCGGCGTTTCGCAAGATTTTCCTTATCCGGGAAAACTTCGGCTCCGAGGGGAAATGGCGAAACGCGATGCTGACGTTGCGCAGCAGCAGTACGAATCCTTACGCCGGTCCGTCCTTGCCAATATCAAAAGGGCTTACTTTCAGCTTTCTTATTTGTCCAAGACTTTGGGAATCCTTGAGAGCGACGGAGAATTGCTTCAACAAGTTGAGAAAGCCGCCGACGCACGTTACCGCTCTGGAATGGGGAATCAACACGACCTGCTACAGACTCAGCTTGAGCAAACCAAACTACTTCGTGAAATCAACATGCACCATCTGGAAGTCGCAAAGGCGCAAGCGCAGATCAAGCAGCTTCTCAATCGTTCGCAATCTTCGCCGGACATAGAACCAGCTGAGCTGCCCGAAACCCCGCTCGCTTATTCATTCGACGAACTCCTGTCCATGACGAAAGGTGCGAATTCGGAAATTGCTGGCGCGCAGAAAATGATCGATAAGGAGAGCCTTCAAGTCGATTTGGCACACAAGGATTTCTACCCTGACTTCAATGTCCAATACATGTGGCAGCGCACCGACCCTGCGCAGTTCCGCGCGTACTACATGCTCAGCTTCACTGCTCGCGTTCCGATCTATCGCAGCCGCAAGCAGCGCCCCGAGCTGGCTCAGGCGGAGGCAAACCTTAGTCAGTCACACAGCGAATATGAAGTTCAGGCGCAACAAGTTGCTTTCGACCTTCGGACGGAATACGAAACTGCACAGAAGACTGCCGAGTTATTGAAAATTTATCACCAGGGACTTCTTCCACAAGCCCGCGCCGAATTCGAGGCTGGCGTGGCTGCCTACCAGAACAACCGTCAAGATTTTCAAGGACTTTTCACCTCATTCCAGGACGTTCTGAACTTGGATGAGGAGTATTGGCAGAGCGCCGCTGAACGGGAGACGGCACTCGCGCGGATCGAAGAACTCACAGGACTGTCATTGCATGAAGAAGGGACGAGCAAATGAAAACCTATCGCACAAGCTTCCTACTGGCATTCATCGCCAACATCGTCCTCGCCGTCGTTCTCGTCGGACTGTGGCTACATTACCGAGCGCCCAAGCCGGTCGCGGTCAAGGGGCCTCAAACGTCCACCCCCGCCGCACAAGACCCCACAACTGCGCAGCCACCATCAGTCGAGACGCCATTGGTGCCAGTGCAAATCTCCGCACAACGATTGCAGAGCATTGGCGTGAAAACTGGCGTGGTTGAAACAAAGCTGGTCGAAGACGAGATTCGCACCACCGGTGCCGTGGCCATCGACGAAACTAGAATGGCATACGTTCAAGTCCGGTACTCTGGTTATATCGAGAAAGTATTTGCCGACGCCACGTACCAATACATCCGTAAAGGACAACCCCTATTCACGATCTACAGTCCCGATGTTGTGGCCACGGAACGCGAATACCTAGTGGCGAAGCAGAATCAAGAACAGGTGGCGCAGAGTACGGTGCCGGGCGTGGCATCCAGCGCGTCGTCATTGCTCGACGCAACGAGCGAGCGGCTCAAACAGTGGGGCGTTCCCCAGCAGGAAATCGCCAGGCTGGAATCCACCGGCAAAGTGCAACAAGAACTCGAATTCGATTCCCCGGTTTCCGGCTACATCACGGAACGCAATGCGCTACCCAGTGTTTCCGTTCAACCGGATATGCGCCTCTTTACGGTTGCCGACTTATCTAGTGTTTGGGTTCAGGCCCAAGTATTTCAGAACGATCTTGGACGTATCAAGGCAGGCGATTCCGCGACGCTCACGGTGAGTACTTTTCCTGACCGAACTTTCCGTGGCCGTGTGGATTTCATCTATCCGCAGTTGGATGCGGACACTCGAACGGCCAAAGTCCGCATCGTTTCTTCAAACCCGGGCCTCCAGCTGAAACCGGGGATGTTCGTGAACGTTGTTCTGAAGGTGCCGATGGGACGCCAACTCGTCATCCCCGCGAGCGGCGTCCTACAATCCGGCACTCGCCAAATTGCGTTTGTGGAGCGAAGCGATGGGTATCTCGATCCTCGCGAAGTGGAGCTTGGCTCGCGTATCGGTGACGATTTTGTTGTGGCCAAGGGATTGAAGGCCGGTGAGCAAATTGTGACATCTGCAAACTTCCTGATCGACTCGGAAAGCCAACTTCAAGCCTCGCTCGGATCATTCGTCCCGCCTCCGCCCGGAGCCGGTGGGGGATCCGCCATGAACACTCCTCAAGTGAACGCTGAACTTACCTCGGAGCCAAACCCGCCCAACAAGGGAAGCAACGTTTTCCGAGTAAAACTCACGGACGTAAATGGTCCTGCAATTTCAGGCGCGGAAGTCTCGGTGACGTTCTTTATGCCTGCCATGCCGGCAATGGGAATGGCCGCGATGCGCAATGTCGTCACTCTTAGCGACAAAGGCGGCGGTGCTTATGAAGGGCCTGGCCAACTGCAGTCGGGCGGGAGTTGGCAAGTCACCGTCGTAGCGAGAAAAAATGGCCAGACGATCGGCCAGAAACAATTGTCGGTGACGGCAGAAGGGGGCATGTAGGTGATGGCGCGCTGGATCGACTGGTGTGCCCGAAACCGCTTTCTAGTCTTCACTGGTCCGGTTCTTCTCGTGCTCGCAGGCATCTGGGCGATGAACCGGATTCCGCTCGATGCGCTGCCCGACATCTCCGACGTCGAGGTGATTATTCACACTCCCTGGGAGGAACCACCCAATATCATCGAAGATCAGGTTACCTACCCGATTGTCACCGCTCTGCTTGCCGCGCCCAGCGTGAAGGCCGTGCGGGCGCAGACGATGTTCGGTGATTCCTATGTCTTCGTGGTTTTCGAGGACGGAACCGATCTCTACTGGGCCCGCTCGCGGGTGCTGGAGTATCTCTCTCAGGTCCAGAGCCGCCTGCCGGCCGGTGTCAAGCCGGCGCTCGGGCCGGACGCGACGGGGGTGGGCTGGATCTATGAATACGCCCTCGTCGATCGCACGGGGCGCCAC
>PMOP01000089.1 GCA_003161495.1 Acidobacteriota bacterium
CTGCTCGAAAATCATTGGGTGCAGATTCTCGCCGACCGCAAGACCTACAAAATGGTTGGCATGGCCAAGGATAATTTTCCGGCCATCCCCGCGTTCCCGCATCCGATCGCAAAAATTCCCGCGAAAATATTATCGTCGTTGATCGCCAGAACGGCCTTTGCGATATCGAACGAAGAATCGCGCTACACCCTGAACGGCGCGCTCCTGCTGCTGAAACCCGAAACCGTCACCATGGTCGCCACCGACGGCCACCGCTTGGCCGTGGCCGAGATCGATCACAAATTCGAGGGCTTGACCCGCGAAGTTCGCCCGCTCGTCCCAAAGAAGGCGCTGACGGAAGTGCAGCGGCTTGCCAGCGAAGCAGGCGAGGACGCCGAGATCGAATTCGCGCTCGACGAGAGCCATCTTTTTTTCCGCGCCGGCGAACGCCTTTTGATTTCGCGGATGCTTACCGGACAATTCCCGAATTACGAAGCCGTCCTGCCGCGTGACAACAACAGAAAAGTGGTGATCGAGCGCGGCGAATTGAACGACGCCGTGAAGCGCGTCGCGCAACTTGCCGACACGCGCTCCCACGCCGTAAAACTTTCCGTCTCCACCGAAGGCATAGAAATTTCCGCATCCAGCCCCGAATACGGCGAAGCCAAGGAGACCATCGAGAAAGAATACAAAGGCGAGCCCATCGCCATCGGCTTCAATGCCCAGTACATGATCGATTTCCTGGCCGCCGCCCCCGAAGGCCCCATCAGCCTCGAACTAAAAGACGAACAATCCGCCGGACAAATGCGCCCTCTCGCGGATGAAGCCTACCGCTACCGCTACGTCATCATGCCAATGCGAATTTGATCAAAATCATACGTTATGGGAATACAGCTAGTCTTGCCGACTGGACACTTCGTTAACTACAAGAGTCTGTCGCAGCGCGCCCGTGTGGCGACCGAGACTTGGGGCTCAGATAACTTTTATTGCCCGAACTGCGCGGAAAATCGCCTTGATTGCACACCGCCGAACACACCTACCGTTGACTACGTGTGCCGCAAATGTAAGTCAGCATTTCAACTTAAGAGTCAAGGTAGTCCACTGTCATTTCGAATTGTTGACGCAGCCTACGGGTCAATGCGAGACGCGATCAGATCAAATAGAACTCCCAATCTTTTCATAATGCACTACGATAGGAAAGAGTGGTCAGTTTCCAACGTGATCCTTGTACCCAATTTTGCCTTCTCGATGTCAGCTATCGAAAAGAGAAAGGCTCTGGGGCCCGAAGCGCGACGGGCCGGGTGGGTAGGATGCAATATTTTATTAGGTCGGATTCCAGCCGATGCGAAAATTCCAATAATCACTGAAGGATGCGCAATCAACAGCTCAGAAGTTCGCAAACAATATGCTCGCTTGCGCCCGCTTGAAGGGCTCACAAGTGAGGATCGTGGATGGACTCTTGACGTACTAAACGAAGTCCGTAGACTTGGCATGAGTGATTTCGCACTGTCTGACGTGTACGCGCTTGAAACCTCTCTGGGTGAGCTCCATCCTCACAATCGCCATGTCCGAGATAAGATCAGACAACAACTCCAAGTTCTTCGCGATCTTGGTTTGCTAATGTTCTTGGGGCGAGGACATTACCGATTGATTAGTACAATCCATTAAAATTGAGCGAGGGAGGGTATATGGCTGTGGATTACGGGGAAGCATTCTTGAATTTCTACAAGCACGAGGAATGTGGAACACGCTGGGCAGACCTTTGGAGTTGCGGTTGCGACGACAAATGTCCCAAGTGCGGAGGAGAAATTGAGCCGTACCTCAGTCTGGCTGTTCCTGACATCGAGGCTGAAATGGTGAACATTCATAGCTGAAACTTTCCATGTCAAAAAAATACGGCTCATTTCGCCGACACATGGGGCTTAAAGTTAGCAAAAAATAAATGCAAATTTCTGCGTGAACTATCACCCGTCTCCTTGCCTTTTATTGGATCAATTGAACATCACCATATTGTTGAAACTAAAAGGGATAAATAGACTCTTTGGGCTAGTTTCGCCTTGAGAAAAAGACGCGTTCAGAGTAGAATATCTGCGGTCAGACGGACATTTGTTTTCCTCCAGCACGGCACGTCGGCCAGGCTCGCAGCGCCCCTGATTTGCATGCCCGCGCCAGAGTATGCGGGACGCTGAAAGGCCTGGAGGAAAGAAGTCTTCGCCGCGTTCGCTTCCGTTTTTCGGAATCCGGACGGGATGGAGCAGAAACCCTTCGAGCTCCGGCAATAAGCAATCGCCGAGGGCCACAGGGTAAGGCGGCGGTCGGATCGATCGTTGCGGGCCTCACGCTTACACGGGGTGTTTGAAAAAAGTGTGAAGCCCGTCAGCAAAAAATGACAGCGCCTTTCCCCACGAAATCCGCAGGAGCTTGCACAACATGGCAGAAAAAGCAGTGACAGTGGGAAATGAATCCGAACACCGCTACGACGCGGCGTCGATCAAGGTGCTCGGCGGCCTCGAGGCCGTGCGAAAACGTCCGGCGATGTACATCGGCTCGACGGGCGAGATGGGGCTGCATCACCTGGTCTGGGAAGTCGTCGACAATTCCGTTGACGAAGCCCTCGCGGGATATTGCGACGAAATCAACGTCGTAGTGCATGAGGACAACAGCGTCACGGTAACGGACAACGGCCGAGGCATTCCCGTGGACATGCACGCCACGGAAAAAAGAGCCGCGGCGGAAGTCGTGATGACCGTGCTGCACGCGGGCGGAAAATTCGACAGCGACACCTATAAAGTTTCGGGCGGCCTGCACGGCGTTGGCGTCTCGGTTGTGAACGCGCTTTCCGACTGGCTGGAACTGGAAATCTGGCGCGATGGCGAAGTGTGGGAGCAAACCTACAACGAAGGAAAGCCCAAGGCCAAGCTGAAGAGCACCGGAAAAACGCGCAAGACCGGCACGAAAATTACGTTCCACCCCGATCCCACGATTTTTGAAAATCACAAATACAGCTACGACATTCTGGCGCAGCGGCTGCGCGAGCTCGCCTTCCTGAACAAAGGCCTGAAAATCACGCTGACCGACGAGCGCAGCGATAAATCCATCGAGTTCCGTTTCTTAGGCGGCATCGCCGAATTCGTCAAGCACCTCAACAAGGGCAAGCAGGTGCTCCACGATTCTCCCGTGTACATGGAAGGCAAGAAAGACACGGTGGAAATCGAAATCGCCCTGCAATACAACGACAGCTACACGGAAAATGTTTTTGCGTTCGCCAACACGATCAACACGGTGGACGGCGGAACGCACCTTTCCGGCTTCCGCTCAGCATTGACGCGCACGATTAACAATTTCGCTTCCTCCTCCAACATGCTCAAGGAGCAGAAGGACGAAGTCACGATCACGGGCGACGATGTGCGTGAAGGGCTCGTCGCGGTTGTTTCGGTGAAATTGCCGCAGCCGCAATTCGAGGGGCAGACCAAGGGAAAACTCAACAGCGACATCAAAGGTCCGGTCGAGCAGCTCATCAACGAGCGCCTCGGCGAATATTTTGACAAGCACACGACCGTGGCGCGGCGCATCGTCGGCAAGTGCATTGATGCGGCGCGCGCGCGCGAAGCCGCCCGCAAAGCGCGCGAACTGACGCGCCGCAAATCCGCCATGGATTCCGGCGGCCTGCCGGGGAAACTTGCCGATTGCCAGGAACGCGATCCGGCGCGATGCGAATTGTTCATCGTCGAGGGAGAGTCTGCAGGCGGCTCGGCCAAGGGCGGGCGCGATCGCAAATATCAGGCCATCCTGCCGCTCAAGGGAAAAATCCTCAACGTCGAAAAAGCGCGCTACGACAAGATGCTGGGGCATGAAGAAATTCGCGCCATCATCACGGCGCTCGGTGCGGGCATCGGCAAGGACGATTTCGATATCTCCAAGCTGCGCTACCACAAAATNNNNCGCACGCTGCTGCTCACGTTTTTCTTCCGCCACATGACCGAGCTGATCAAGCGCGAGCACATCTATATCGCGCAGCCGCCGCTGTACCGCGTGAAGCGCGGAAAGATGGACCGCTACATCCGCGACGAAGATGAATTCAACCACGAGCTGATGTCACGCGCGACGGAAGACCACGTCGTGAAGCCCAANNTCGGCCAAGATGGCGCGCAAGCTGCGCGAGCCGCTGCTGGTGGATATTCTCGCCGCGTGCGACTTCGAGAAGAAAACCGATTTCGAGGACAAGAAGGCGCTCGAAAAACTTTCCAGGGCCATCGATAAAGCGAAGCTCGATATCGATCCGAAAATTGTCTATGACGAAGAACACAGCCTCTACGATTTGGTCATTCCGGGCAACGCGGCGCGTCCCGGAGACAGGAAAATCAACTGGGCTTTTGCCTCGACGCCGGAATACAAGCGCCTGCGAGCGTCGGCGAATTCGATCAGCGAATTCGATCATCCTCCCTTCACGGTGACGCGCAATGGCGATAAAGAGGTAAAGGAAAAGGCGTCCGACGTTCTCGCGTACGTGCTCGAAGACGCGAAAAAAGATTTCACCATCACGCGGTTCAAAGGCCTTGGCGAAATGAATCCCGACCAGCTCTGGGAAACCACGATGAACGCCGAAACGCGCACGCTGCTCAAGGTGCGCCTCGACGACGCCACCGCCGCCGAGGAAATTTTCTCGACGCTGATGGGCGAAAATGTGGAGA
Organism: Acidobacteriota bacterium; assembly: GCA_003161495.1. Taxonomy (GTDB): domain Bacteria; phylum Acidobacteriota; class Terriglobia; order Acidiferrales; family UBA7541; genus Palsa-360. The sequence continues at coordinate 4,671 of PMOP01000089.1, forward strand.
GCCGCCGCAAATTCATCGAGGAAAATGCGCTGGAAGTCGTGAACTTGGATATTTAAGGGTGAAACTGGGCAAGCGTTACTGAAAAAGTGGATATGGAGAACTTGAGGTAACTTTAGGGAACTCAAGGGAACCTGCGGGAGTTTGTGAGGAAGATGTTTGTGGGGGAGATGTTTGTGAGGCAGATATTTGTGGGTCGCGGCTTCAGCCGCGACATAAAGGGGCCCAGTTAATGGGGCTTTAGCCCCTGAGGGTGCGGATGTGGGACGGATTGCCCGACGGGTGCACCAAGCAGGCGCCTATTTTGTGACGACCGATACCTGGCAGAAGCACCCACTCTTTATAAACACGGTCCTAGCGAATATCGTCGTCGAACAGATTGTGAGTTGCCGGGATCGCGGATTCTACAAGCTGCACGCGTTTGTGTTGATGCCGGATCATCTGCATGTCCTGTTGACGCCAGGAGAGACGACGACAGTTGAGAAGGCGATGCAAATGATCAAAGGCGGATCGGCCCACAGGATGGCGCAAGAAAGCCCTCAGAAATTTCCCGTTTGGCATGCAGGGTTCCATGATCGATGGATGAGGGACGCTGGGGAATATCGGGGAAGCAAACAGTACATTGAGCAAAATCCCGTCGAGGCAAAGTTGGTCGAGAGACCGGAAGATTATGGTTATTCATCGGCGAGTGGAAAGTATGCGCTCGACTTTAGCCGTTTCGACGAGGTCAGGGGCTAAAGCCCTGATCTATTGGCTGGCTAATGTCGCGGCTGAAGCCGCGACCCACAAACCATCGAACAAACCATTGAACCACTTTGAGTGAAATGTTCTATCAATTGAGTTGGACGACATTGCCGGGGCTGCGCGGGCTTTCCTGTTCTGAATTTCGTGCTGCGCCTACTGCGGCGCCGGACAATGAGCGCGGCGTAGCGGTTGACTGCGCGAACGAGGCCGCTCGCGACGCATTGCTGGCGGAACTCGAAGCGTATTTCGGGCCACAAAGGTTTCTGAATACCGCGGCTGCATTTGACGCGGTAAAAGATTACGTCATGTTGCGAGCGGCAAAGCGATAGACGACAACGAAGGACGGATCGATGGCGGACGAACCTAAACAGTCACACATGATTCCGGTCGAAATTGAGGCCGA
>PMOP01000227.1 GCA_003161495.1 Acidobacteriota bacterium
TTCCCGGGCGAAGCAAACCACATCCTGCCTTTTGGATCGTTGTTGAGTTCCCTCATTCCGTTGCCCACGGCTGGAGCGGGATATTCCGTTATTTTTCCAGTGGCGGGATCCAAGCGCCCGACCGTGTCCATGATTCCGGAGGCGTACCAGACCTGGTTGGTCGTATCGATTCCGATGGGATACGGCGACGGCTGCTCGCCGGGAAGCTGATACTCCTTGAAGGCGCCCGTCTCCGTGTCCAGGCGAACGATCTGTCCGCGATCGTACTGCGCGAGCCAGCCGATTCCGTTGGCATCAACTTGAAAGCGGCGCCGCGATCCGGGCTGCGGCGGCGGAGTCCATGTGGTGACTTTTTCCGTTTTGTAATCCACCTTGAAAATTCTTCCCTGTCCGCCAACTTCGTCAAACCAGATGTTGCCCGCCCTGTCGAGATTCGCACCGTACGTGTTGGGCGCGTCTTTCACTTCCGCGTAAACTCCCGTCTTTGGATCGAATCGATAGGAGAATGGGCTGCCGGAAATCCAAAGAATCCCTTTCGGATCTTCGCGCACTGTGTTCATTGACTTGCCCGGCCCCTTGTACTTGGTTTGCTTGCCGGTTTTGACGTCGACTTTCACGAGCGTTCCGCCCTCTTCGATGACCCACGCGGAAACTCCGTCGCGCGTCATCTGCACGGAGCGCGTGCCCACTCGCGGCGATTGGCTCTCCCACAAATATTCTTGCAGCTCGCCCGTTTCCGGATTCAATCTGCCAACGCCATTCACTGTCCCGAAATAAGGGCACCAGACGTTGCCGTCTTTATCCGGATTCGCGTCCCAGGTCATGCGGCCCGGCGGCATTTCGTACAGGACGTAGACAATCTTGAGCGCGTCGTCGCTGAACTGTTTCATCCAATCCACATAGCCGGGAAGATCGGCCGGAGATTCCGGAAGCGCACCCGGCCCCGTGCCGAAAATTTTGCTGGCATAGGCCGCGAGTTCGTTCACGTCCTGATCGTTCTTAATCACGCTGTAGACAACGCCGCCGCCGATTCTGGTCGACATCTGGTCCTTGAGGACCTCGCGCCATCCGCTTTCGTCCCGCCGTACGTTGATGAACTGCTGAAATCCGTGGCAGCTCGAACCGCAATGCGCGAACTTATCTTTGCCGGGGCCGTCCGGAAACAAATCGATGCCCTGAATGATCGGAATTTCGTCCCAGTGCACCATCTGCTTTTGCATGGTCCAATCAAAAGTCGCGTTCTGGTTCGCGGCGAGGACAATTCCGCTTTTCGGATCGGACCGGTACCCCACGGATTTTGCCAGCACTTGATAATCGCCCGCGGGCAGATTCTCCACGCGGTATTTCCCGTCGTTGCCTGAAAGCACGATGACTGTCACGCGCGTCTTCGCATTGCGAGCCTGCACAAACGCGGCGCGAAATGGCGCGCCGTCGGGCCCGGTGACCTTGCCCGTGATGGTCGCCCCGAATGCCATCGAGGAAAGGAAACTAACGGCGATCACCAAACCCAGGAACTTAAGAATTCTCAGCGGTTGCATTATTCCTCCATGCGACGAGCGATTGACGCCGCTCAATCCGCGAACAAGAACGCCCACTATAAAGCGCGGAAGCTTTGCCCGCGGAAACGGGCTCCATCGGTTCAACGCGCCATTCAGCGTTTGCCGGGTCGCATTGCCGCCGAGGCTATCAAAGAGATGGATCGGCTGTCTATGGAGATCTGCGAACAGTGACCCAGGTCACATCTTTTGTCGGAAGAACACGTTACAAAAGTGTCGTCGACGGACGAGGGGACGGACATTCTGGAAGTGAAGTATATGTAGATTTTGGAGGTGAACAAACATGGCACAACCACAAGAAGCGCGAATCGCCTGTAGACAGTGCAACAGTTTCTACGCTTCGGAAAGTGAATTGTGGGAACACGAGCAAGAGGCACATCGCAGGTCTGTTCCAGAACAAAGTACATTCCGGCATGGCGGCACACAACATGGAGTCGAGGAGAATCGGCACGGTACATCAAAGGAAGGTTGGGCAAATCTTTCTGTACATTTGAGGAATCATGTCCAAGTCCAATTCAAGCCGGAAGAATTGAACGCCATTGACCGATTCATACTGCTGGCGAGTCAAAGCACAGTTTTCGAAGAAGTGTGCCGACGGATGTAACTCACCAATTTGGTTGAATGAATACCACTGCGGGCTGGTCACGTCATGGATCGTGGTAGGGGTCCTTCAGAAGGCGTCTTGCCTCACGCACTTCCACAGGATCGTCTCCCGTAGCAATAACCTCTTGATACTTCCTCACTGCGGAATCGCGATCCTGCAATAAATCGTACATTTGTCCTGCCATTAGTTTTGTTCTCGTTGCCTGTTCACGATCCGCCGCAGGCATCTGAGCAACCGACTCAAACGCGTTCGCCGCGGCGCGATAATTTCTCTGGTCTCGAAAAGTCTGCCCGAGAGCGATTGCCGCTCTTTCCATGCGCGCCTGAGGAAATGTGCCCCGCTGTCCCAGCGCAAGAAGGTCGTGGTACGCCACGATCGCTTCGGGAATCCTGCCGCTGGCCCGGAGCATGTTGGCTTCTGAAAGGCCGAAATGAAAATTGTGGGGGTAGGCGCGGTAGAGTTCGTGCACCAGCGAGAGCCCCTCAGGATACTGATGCTCTCGCGCCAGGAAAAGAGAGAGAGCGGTTTTGGCGTCGACGCTTGTTTCGCCGCCGGCATTGGCCGCTTCGCGAATGCTCTCGATGCCTTCGGCTTTGCTGCCCTTGATGGCGAGCATGAAGGCCACAACTCTCTCGTAGAACGGCAAGACCGCCACAATGTAGTTGTAAACTCCGACTACCACTTTCGCGTCGCTGTAGTTTGGCGCCAACTCCAGCACGCGCTTGTGATCGTTATACGCGCCGAGCGCATCTCGAAACGCGGAATACCACGACTTCTCGATCAAGCCTTCGTTGATAGCGGAAAGGGAACGTGTAACCCCGCGAGCATAAAGCGCGTCGACATCGTCGGGCTTCGTTTTCAATCGCTCTTCGGAAAGCTGGAAAGCCTGCTTCGTGAGTTCTTGAATGCGCATGCGGACATTGCCGTCGACGAGCATTCGTTTCGCGCGCAGAAAATCCGTGCCGAGGTAGAGTTCCGCATTGAGCGCGCCTTCGCGGTCAATTTCTCGAACCAGGACGACTTCCAGCAAATGATTCACCGCAAAGGGATCGTCTGGATGCGCCTTCAAGGATTTCTCAAAACCCTGTATGGCGGCGTCATAGTCGCTGTTATAGAAACGATCGAAAGCTTCGCGGGTAGGTTCATCGTCCGGGCGGAATTTCAGCGGTAGGGCGGACTGAGCGGATTCCCCAAGGGGAACACTTTTTGCGATTAAGAAAAAAGGCGAGAGCGAACAAAGGATAATTATGGCGCTGATTTTCTGCATTCGCGAAAAGTGCTTAATTTGCATGGGGTGAGCCGCAGCCGATTTAGTTTACCTGACCGAAGGAAGTAATGTTGATCTCAGAAGATCGCGGCCGTATCCAACCCGCAAATTGTTTGCAGAGGTGGCCGGCTGTATAATGTGCAACGCTTCAAAAATGAATTGCTCAATCCGGGCAAGTCTGGCCGCTATACCGGGTACACGCGTGCCATTGGCGAAATTCCGAGCGCCGCGCTCGAACCAGCATGGGGGAATACGTATGCCGAAGATCGTTTTCAATGTGCTTCTAGGTTTCTTGCTGGCAATTCCCCTGGGGGCGCAGACCGGCCAGCAGCCTCCGCCGAAAGATCTCTCCGCATGGCTTCGAAATTCCTACGCCATGAACCGAAAATACCTTGCACGCACCGCGGAAAAAATGCCCGAGGACCTGTACGGCATGCGTCCCGGCGCCCAGCCGGACGTGCGGACGTTCGGGCAATTGATCGGGCACCTGGCCAACTTCAATTATCGCTGGTGCTCGGACGCAAAGGCCGAAAAAAATCCGATGGAAGAAACGGATTTTGAAAAACTCACCGCGAAAGCTGATCTCGTAAAAGCTCTGAACGGCGCTTTAACTTACTGCGACGGCGCGTATGCCATGCTCACGGATGCCAATTCGATGGACATGGTCCAGGGCACGAGGGACGATGGCACGAAGGTTCCGGTCTTGCGAGTGAGCCGGTTCATCTCGAATCTCGCGCACAACAACGAGCACTACGGCAACCTCGTCACCTACATGCGGATCAAGAGCATCGTCCCGCCTTCTTCCGAGCCGCGCTGATTGCCGGCGTAATCCGCTGACAGGCGTCCCAAAAACGTGCTATCGTGCGCCGCGACGCAGCTGGACAGGACATTTTTCGCAGGGAGGATCGAGCATGGGGAACCGTAGTACGGGAAACTTAATATCGCCGGCGGATTTTCGCGACTTGATGAGCAATCCATTTGACTCCGGCGCTTCGCGGAGAAAATTCCTAAAGACTTTGGCGATGGCGGGAACAACCGCGGCTCTTTCCAGCGGCGGACTTTTCGCCCAGGCGATTTCTCCGTCCGTCCGCCCGCTGGCAGGCCGCGTGGACATGCATCACCACATCTTTCCTCCGTTTTACGTCAAGGCCATGGAAGAACAAATGCGCGCCGGCGGCTTCAATCCCCGGCCTTGGACTCCCGCCGTATCCATTGAGATGATGGACAAACACGGAATCGCCACAGCCTTTTTTTCTCCCGTCCAGCGCCTGGTCATGGATTCGACGAGCGATCTCAGCGAAAAAGCGCGCAGCCTGGCCAGACAGCACAATGAATATGGAGCTCAATTACTCAAAGATTATCCCGGGCGCTTCGGCCATTTCGCCACGCTGCCGCTGCCCGATACCGATGGAAGCTTGAAAGAAGTCGCCTACTCGCTGGACACGCTGAAGGCGGACGGCATCGCCCTATGGACCAGCTATATGGATAAGTGGCTTGGCGATCCGTCTTTCTTCCCGGTTTATGAAGAATTAAATCGCCGGAATGTTGTCGTTTTTGTGCATCCCGCGCGCGCAACGTGCTGCCGCAATCTTCCGGGACAATCCGGCATCATCGAATATGATATCGACACGGCCCGCGCCATCGACAGCCTGCTCTGGAACGGCACGACCTCGAAGTTTCCGAATATTCGTTTCATCTTTGCGCACTCCGGCGGAGCGTTTCCCGCGCTCGCCGCGCGCATTGTCGACGATTATCCAAAAAACCGCGCCGACAAAATTCCGAATGGCGTGGAGTACGAAATCAAGAAACTTTATTTTGACACGGCGCACGCGGGATGGGCTCCGGCGCTCGATTCCTTGAAGGACGTCGTTCCGATCACGCAAATTCTGTACGGAAGCGACGCCCCCATTCGAAATTACGAGCTCACCGATAATGGCCTGGTAACCTACGCCGGTTTTTCGGAGAACGACTGGAAGGCCATCAATCGCGGAAATGCCGAACGTTTGTTTCCACGCCTGAAAGCGTAGGTTTTGAGTAGCGCAGGCACTCTTGCCTGTGCG
>PMOP01000518.1 GCA_003161495.1 Acidobacteriota bacterium
GCCACGCGGTTCATCCAGATAATCATGGTGACCACAAAAACGGCAGCGACCAGCAGCAATATGCCTTCAAACCCGTCTTCGCTGACTTTCCAGCGCTCCAGCGCAATGGCCACAGCCAGACTGGAGGCTACGGCTGCGAAAACGCCTCCCCACACCCAGCGGGTAAGATTGGAGCGCCCGGTGCGATTCAGATATACGAGTACGATGCCGACAACCAGGGCGGCTTCGACACCTTCACGAAGAGCGATGAGAAATGCAGAGAGCAAAAAACAATCCTTAAATTAAAATTGCCGGCATAAAAAAGAGCCTGCACCCAAAACCGGCTGCCGTGAGGGGACATTTTCCAGTTGCAAATTGATTGCAACTAGAAACGCGTGTGTACCCGCCGACCTCGCCTGCTAACAGCCTGCAAGTTTCTGCCGCCCGGGTGCTTCCCCTGACGGTAGAATAGGCATCTACATGATTCTAGCTATGATTCCATCCGAACGCCACCTCGGAATTCAATGCCCGACCGGCCAATTGGTTACGGTTCCCAGGCGGCTTGCAGCATTTGCGATTTCGGGATTGCTTATGTTGGCCCCAGCGTGGTCGCAATCCGCACCCGCTCAGTCGTCACCGGCTGTCGCGCCTGCACAGACTGCAAACCCTACCACGCCTGCTTCCCAAAAGGACAAGGCGCTCGCACGGAACGCTTTTTTGGCAGGACGCCGGGCGGAGCAGGCCGGCGACCGGAAGGCCGAGTTTGCCGCCTACTCAGAGGCGGCTACCTACGATCCCTCCAACCGCGAGTACGCCATTTTGAAGGAACACGCCAGGTTTCAAGTGGTGCAATCGATGGTCGAGACTGCGGAGCGGCAGGATATTGCCGGAAACACTCCCGGCGCGCGCCAGCTGCTGACCGAAGCGCTGGCGATCGATCCGAACTTTGCGGTGGCGCGGGAACGCTTGCAGGAATTGACGCCCAGCCTGGAAGAAATTGAGGCCGCAAAAGGCCCGCGCCTGGGCGGTCTGCTGCGGGTGAATGCCAAACCCGGGACACAATCGTTCGACTATCGCGGGACGACGCGCGGCGCCTACGAGGAAATCGGCAGGCAGTTTGCCGTGAAAATGGTGTTTGACGGCGATCTGACCGATCGCGCGGTTCGCTTCCGGGTTCCCGATCTGGACTTTGACACCGCGGTCAGAGTTCTCGGGCGGCAGAGCAAAACATTCACTCGTGTCGTGGACGCACACACGCTGTTCGTCGCCGAAGACAATCCGCAAAAAGAGAAGGATTACACCATCGAAGTGGAAAAGGAACTGCTGCTTCCGGCTTCCGTCTCACCGGATGAAATGAACGAAGCGGTGCGCATGATTCGCGAAATGACCGGCATCTCGCGGACGCAGTTGAATACGGCGACACGCACGCTGACCGTGCGCAGCACGGAGCAAAACGTGGCGCTCGCGCAAACGCTTCTCGAACAGATCGAACAGCCCCGCGGCGAATTGATGCTGGAAATCGAAATCCTGGAACTCAATCGCAACCTGACGAACGTGCTGGGAATTGCGCCGCCGTCATCTCAGACCATCTACGCGCTCACGTTGCCTCAGATCGAGGCGCTCGAGGCGGCGCAGAATATCGGAACCCTCGCTCAAATCCTGCAAACCATTTTCGGTAGCAGCGCCGGAAGCCCGGCCTCGCCCGCGCTGCTTCCCTCACTCGTCGCTTTCGGCGGAGGAAAATCCGTTTTTCTTACTGCCATGCCCAGCGCCACCGCAAATTTCAGCGAAGCGTTAAACGCTGTGCGTAGCGCGCAAAGGATTTTGTTGCGCGCTCAAGATGGAAAACCCGCAACGTTTTTTGTCGGCGACCGCTATCCCATCGATCTCGGCCTGCTGTCCTCGAATTTGACCTCGACCACGCCAGCAGCCGCGCAGGCGCTCCTGTTAGGGTTATCGCTTCCGCGAACGGATTACGACACGGGCAAGGGCCCCATATCGGTGGCCATCGCGGATTTCAACAAGGATGGCCATTCCGATCTCGCGGTCGCGAATCAGACGGACGGAACGATTTCGGTCCTTCTCGGAAACGGCGACGGAACATTTGCTGCGCAGACCGTCGTTGTGATTCCGCCGGTGACGACGACTACGGGAACAACCAATGCAAGTCCATCGGCAATCGCTACAGGGGATTTTAACGATGACGGCAACATCGATATTGCCGTAACCGATATGGCCAATAGCCAGGTGACCATCTTCCTTGGCAACGGAGACGGCACGTTCAAAACGCCTGTGTCTTACCCCACAGGAAGTAATCCCGTGGCTCTCGTGGCCCAGGATTTCGACGGTGACGGCCAGCCGGATCTGGCCGTCGTGAATCAAGGTGACGGAAAAACCGCCAGCAGCGTTTCCGTTTTGCTTGGCAACAGAATAAACGGGGCGCAGGACGGAACATTCGGCGCGAAAACGGATTACCCCGTGGGTGTCTCGCCCTCGGCCATTACCACCGCCGTTTTCAGCACGGGAGGATCTACGGACCTGGCGGTTACAAACAAGGGCAGCAACACCGTCTCCATCCTTCCCGGGAACGGAACGAATGGAACGCAGAATGGAACCTTTGGCGCGCAAGTCACTTTGACCACCGGAAACGCGCCCGCGGGTATCGCTGCGGCGGACTTTAATGGCGATGGGCATCCAGACCTGGCCGTCACTAACCAAACGGACGGCACGGTTTCGATTATGCTGGGAAACGGCAACGGCACTTTTCTGCCACAGACGGTCTACACAGCCGGATCGGGTCCGGTCGGTTTGATCGCCGCGACATTCACGGGTGCCACCACGGATCTCGCCGTCGCGGATGAATCGGCGAACATTGTAAACATTTTGATCGGAAATGGCGACGGAACGTTTAACCTTCCTGTTTCTTTGCCCACGGGAAATTCTCCCGTGTCATTGGCGGGCGCCGATCTGAACGGTGATGGCACGATCGATCTTGTAACCGCGAACAACTCCTCCAACACGGTGACCGTTACCCTCAATACTGTGCAATCCGAGGCGAGTACTTCCCCCCAAACCGGCTATCCTTCCGCCGAATATGAGGATTTGGGATTGAAAATAAAGGCCACGCCGCGTCTGCACGATAACAACGAGGTCACGCTGCAACTTCAGTTCGATATTAAAAGCCTTACGGGCTCCAGCATCAACGGGATTCCCATCCTGAGCAATCGCAACATCGAACAAACCATTCGCCTTCGCGAAAATGAAACCTCGGTTATTTCTGGAATCCTGCAGTCAAACCAGATGGCGGGGACCAGCGGATTACCCTGGACTTCCACGGCTCCAGGCGTCGGTTTGCTGACGGGCGAGGAAAACGCCAACAATCAAAAAACAGAGTTGCTGATCCTGGTGACTCCTCGCGCCCTGCGCTTGCCGCCTCATGACGTGCCGGCGGTCTATGCTGGACGCGGTGAGCCGGCAACGCCGCCGGCAGGTCCGCTGCCGGGTTTGCAGGGAATCCCGCTGCCCGGGCAAGCCGGAGCGCCTCTTCCGAATCAGCCGCCCCAAGGTGGTCGCCAGATATTTTCGCCTGGAGTGCCGCCAGGTCAGGCGCCTGGAACCGTGGTCCTGCCGCAGCAACTGCCGCCGGACCAACAACAACAGCAACAGCAACTACAACAGCAACTACAACAGCAACAGCAGCAACAACCTCAACCCCAACAGCAGTGAGGAAGTGATTTTCTTGTTTGATGGAATTCAGGTGGCGCTCACCCACCCGGCTTGGAAATTATGTGCGCGGACGAGCCCACGGAAGCGTGGAATTGGCAAACGCGATTTCCCCTCGCAGCAGATGATATACATACGCGCCCAGGCAAAATTTCCCAAACAAGAGCACCGCAAACGCGACTACCAGGAACGCTTCAAGGATCCACGCCGCAAGGATCCAGCCTGCCAACAGCGCCGCACCTGCCAGAAGCATGAAGGCCGCCGCCATGCCCTGGGCAAACGCGCGCGGCGCAGGAGAGGGCGCGAGCAACGGTTTTCCGCGGGGCGCGGCGATCACGCGGTTGTAAAACATCTCGAAGGGATTCCATTTCGGAAACGCCACGTTCCACCACAGCATCGCGGAAAGCACGAAAAAGAAAACGGGAGATTGCAGAAATATCGCGACAATGACCAGCGGCCCCATGATTCTCGGCTGAAAATACAGCCCGGAAAAATGCATATCGCACACGGAGTCCGCTTCTTCCACAAAGCCCTGCTGCTTCATGAAATTTTTTACAGTTGAGGAAATCATAGTAAGTATTGGATGAGGCAACGGCCCGCAAGGGCTCTAGTATATCTTCCGCCTAATCATATCTTCGTCTAATCATATAAAGGACGAGCGACTTTCGCGCGTGGCCGGATGATTAGCCTAACCGTTCTTTAAATTATCGAGCCGCGGCGGCATGTCCAGAAACGCCCGCATCACGTGCCAGAACTGTTCGCGATTAATTCCCAGCGAAAGCGCATGCGCCGCCCCGGGCAGGATCGCAAACTGCCGGTCCGCATAGGGCAGCTTGGTATAAAAATTAATCAGGTCCACTTCGGTGGCGATTCCGTCATATTCGCCGCGCACAATCAGCACGGGCGAATGGACTTTGAGCGGGTCGACGATCGGCAGGTTCGTGGTCATATCGAGATACGTGCCCGTCGGAATGTCATTGCCGAATTTCATTTCGGCGTCGGCCAGCGCTTCGCCGACCGCAGGGTCGGATGTGCCGGGTTTGTCCCGCGTGAAAATACTGCGAATCATGTCGCGATCTCGCGGCCGCCGGTTGTGCGTCCGGTAAAATTCCACTTGCTTGGCTCGATCGGTCAGCGTTGGCGAACCTTCGCCGGTATAGGTGAACGCTGCCAGCACGAGCCGGTTGATGAGTTCCGGATGAGCCATTGCAAACGCACCGGCACGCAGCGCACCGGACGATTCGCCAAAAACATGGAACCGCTGCTGCCCCGTTTCCCGCGCCACCACTGGAATCGCGGCCTTCAAATCTTCGACGCCATCCGCGATATTGGAATTCCCCTCGCCTCTTGAAGATTTACCATAGCCTGTAAAGTCCATCGTCCAGACGTCAAATCTAAACCGCGCAAACGCATCCATCAGCGAATATTCGCCGCGCCCCGGCACCGTCAAGTCAAACGACGAGGAAGATATGGAAGATCCATGCACGAGTAACAGCACAGGCAACGCCGCCTTCCCCGCCTGAGGCGCGCCAACGCGTTTCCGAAACATGTACAGCTTCACATCGCCCTTTTGCGCCCAGTATTCCTTGCTCCATATTTTTTCGTTCGCCGCACCGGGCTTCTCCATTTGTCCGCCAATGGACTGTGCGAATGTTTCGCCAGCAATGCTCGGGAGCACAAGCCCTCCCGCAATCGCAGGCCCTGCGCTCATAAGAAATTTCCGCCGTGATGCACGGCCATTGGTCATGGACATTGTTCCCTCCAGAAACTTTCAATCGGAATGGTGACGCTACAATACTCTCTTCCTGGTGATTCCTTCAACATCAGTGATTTAAGGGAAAAAGCGTCGCAGGCAGGTCGTCGTCACTCCAGTAAATGAACCCTTCATATTTCGGCTTCGGCGTGAACCCCTCCCGAGCGCCAGAGCAATTCGATTAGTTGATCCACGCTCATTTCAACATCACGGAGAATTCCACGGAGCAGTCCTGGTCCGATGGTTTCGCCTGAGTGAAGGGGAACAGCAGTAGCTCTCCCATCGGAATGCCTGAGGAAAAAGTGGCTGCC
>PMOP01000027.1 GCA_003161495.1 Acidobacteriota bacterium
CCGGCGGCGCGCACGTCATTACGGATGCCGCGGAAATCGCCGCGCGCGAAGTGTGTGGCGTGCGCCCCGCAGTCATCGTCAAACCGGCGGAAGCCGAACAGATTGCGGAAATTCTTCGCTTCGCCGCTGCCGAACAATTAGCGGTGATTCCCATGGGAAGCGGCACGAAACTTGGCATCGGCTCGGTGCCCGCGCGCTACGATATCGCGCTCGATCTTTCACGCATGAATCGCGTCCTCGCTTACGACCCCCACGACCTCACCCTGGGCGTCGAGCCTGGCGTGCGAATCGAGGATTTGCTGCGCACGCTCGCGGAGAAAAAACAATTTCTTCCGCTCGCGGTACCGTTCTCGGAGCGCGCGACGATTGGCGGCATCGTGGCCGCGAATTCCAGTTCGCCGCTGCGCCATGCTTACGGCGCGGTCCGCGATTTCTGCCTCGGCATGGAATTTGTGACGGGCGAAGGCGCGCAGGCAAAAAGCGGCGGGCGCGTTGTGAAGAATGTGACGGGCTATGACCTGCACAAATTGCTGATTGGATCGCTCGGCACGCTCGCCGTGATCACGCGCGTGAATTTCCGTACGTTTCCGATGCCGCAAGCACAGGGAACTTTTGTCGCCTCATTTTCTTCGGCGGAATCCGCCTTTGACTTTTGTCGCGCGATCTCGCACTCCGTTCTAACACCGCAAATGGTGGAAGTCGCCGACCCCAGCGCCGGACGTATCCTCTTTTCAGGGGAAACTGCCGCGCGAATCATGACGATGCAGTGGTCCGTCATCATCTCAGCGGCAGGTCAACCCTCCGTCGTGGAGCGATATGCGCGCGAACTCGGCCGCCTGGCGGGCGCTGAAAACGCCGCCGAGTTTCTTCCCATACGTGATACCGAACATCATTCCGTTTTCGCTCGCATCCAGGAATTCCCACGGCTCGTTTTGGAATCCTCGCCGCACGCCGCCATTTTCCGCATCAGCGTCCTGCCCGCGCGAATGCCCTCTTTACTCAGAGATTTGAGTGACGTTGCCAATCAGCATGGAACCGGTCTGGCAACACTCACGCGCGCTTCCGGGATTTTGTACGCCGCATTTTTCTCCGAGGGCGGGAGCGAAGCGCCATCCTCGGTCACCGAGGTTGCAGTCAAAGAAGTGTTTCGCATTTGCACGCTGCCTGAAAATAGCGCGCAGGCCATGCTGGAATGGGGTCCAACGGAAATAAAAACTTCCGCGGAAGTGGTGTGGGGGCCCTTACGACCTGATTTTGAATTGATGCGCCGCGTAAAAAATTCTTTCGATCCGCAAAATGTCCTCGCTCCGGGACGTTTCGCTGGCGGAATATAAGATCATGACCGACCCAGCCGCAAACCTGGAACAAACTCGCGGCCCAAAACCGCTGAGCGGATTTTCCGGCGTGGATATTCCCGCCTACGACGACTACGCGCACTGCGTTCATTGCGGTCTGTGTCTGAATCATTGCCCCACCTACAAACTCTGGGGCCTCGAAGCCGATTCTCCGCGCGGAAGAATTCGCCAGATTGTTCTGGTGGATCAGGGCCGCCTTCCACTCGGCGATTCTTTTGTAAAACATATCGATCAATGCCTGGATTGCCGGGCGTGCGAGACAGCCTGCCCCTCGGGCGTCGAATACGGAAAGCTCGTAGAAGCAGCGCGCGCGCAGATCGAACAGAATTACCGGCGCCCATTGTTTTCACGCCTGGCGCGGGATTTCGTGTTCCGCGGCCTGCTGCCGTACCCGAAACGCATCGCCGCATTGGCGCGGTTGCTCTACGTTTATCAACGCTCCGGCCTTCAATCGCTGGCACGCGCCACAGGAATTCTGCGCTTGTTCGGGCTGGCGGAAAGAGAAAAACTTCTTCCGCCGATTGATCGTGAATTTTTCTTCTCCAAGCTTGGCCGCACCTATCCCGCTGTGGGCCGGCGTCGCGCGCGCGTCGCGTTGTTTGCCGGATGCGTCGCGCAGGTTAGTTTTTCCGCGCTGCACGAGGCGACCATTCGTGTCCTGACGGCGAACGGCTGCGAGGTTGTCGTCCCCGCCGGACAAACCTGTTGCGGCGCGCTCGCCGCGCACGCCGGTGTTCGCGATGTGGCTCGGTCCCTCGCGCGCATCAACCTCGACATTTTCCTCGACGGGGAATTCGACGCGGTAATCACCAACGCCGCAGGATGCGGTTCCACGCTCAAAGAATACGAGCAGCTTTTTTCAGCAGGGACGGAAGAACACGACAAGGCGCAAGCCTTTCGCCGGAAAATGCGCGACGTCACCGAATTCCTCGCCGATCTCGGGCTCTCCGCGCCTCTTGCGACAACGCCGATGCGCGTCACGTATCAGGATTCCTGCCATCTGCTACACGGCCAGAAAATCCGCGAAGCTCCGCGCAAGCTGCTGCGCGCGATTCCCGGATTGGAACTCGTCGAAATGCCCATGGCGGATTATTGCTGCGGCTCCGCAGGCTCCTACAACGTCACCGAGACCGAAACTTCGCTCGAGCTTTTAGCGGAAAAAATGAAGCACGCGCGCGCCACAAACGCGCCGGTGATCGTTACCGCAAACCCCGGCTGCCTTCTGCAAATGCGCGCCGGCGCGGAGATCCACTCAACGGGCCAGGAAGTTGTGCATGTGATGGAATTGCTGGATCGCGCGCTGGTGAAGTAGAACAGACTTCAGTCCGTGGCCTCTTCCGGCCCGACGAA
>PMOP01000002.1 GCA_003161495.1 Acidobacteriota bacterium
GCGGAAATTCTCGAACGTGAAATCGATACTTTGATTGAGGAATGGCTTACCCGCGTCGAGAAAGCGCCGGACCTGATGAGTATCCAGATGACTCGTGAAGATCGCACCGGCCATCTTCCCCACCTTATACATGACGTTATTAAACGCCTGCGTCTGGATGCGGCGATGATAGCTCCCGTTTCGAAGGCTGCCGCCGAGCACGGGGACTTGCGGCGCAAGCAAGGCTACACGGTAGCGATGATGGTGGAGGAGTCCCGCCTTTTGCAGATCAGCATTTTTACAACGCTGCACAATAATGTGACGCAATTGGAATTCGACGCGCTGCTTCCCGATGTGGTGACAATCGCGGACGAAGTGGATGCGCAATTGAAGGAGCAGATGCTGCGGTTCATGACCGCAGATGCCGCCGAAAAGGCCAAGCAGATGAAACACACTGCGGGGAGTTGAGCCACCGGCCAAGTCAAAAGTTCCGCCCCTCAAAAAACGAAGGGCGCGGCACTCAAGTTCAAACACATACCTCGAGTTACTGACCCTGACAATACCAAATGGTTTAAACCCCGGGCCACGCGGCGCGCGAAAGTCGCTCCACGGAATTCCCTGTGGCATCATTCCGGCCAAATCACGACTTCCTCGCGGGCTGGCTCGATGCCAGTATGACTCGACCCCGTGAAAAAATTACCCTGGATCGTTTCTCTGTTTGATTAGGTGAAAACCGCAGTTCGTACGATTGCGCCTTGATTCTCAAACACTTACTTAAGTATTCAGTTTGGAGAGGAGCGTGCTCTTACGATCTAATGACGAGGTGCACTGATGGCTGCGAACCATATGGCGTATGTCCATTTGCTTCTGTTTTGTTGCAAACAATGTAACAAGCCAGTATCTATTACAGGAATTTCCGACGTCGGTAACCTTGAAGAAATCGACGGCCATACGTACGAGGTGGAATGTCGCTGTGGGTGGCTCGAGAATTTATTAGGTGTAGAAGCCTTAAGACATTGGGTAGTTCCTTGGGAACAGAGAAACAATGTTCATCATCGAATTGACCGAGCTGAGGGAATTGGTTTCTCGAATTGATTCCGTATGTCGGCAACAATGACTGCACGGTTCCGGCTACATCCAGTCGTAACGCATTCGGCATGCTGATCTTCCGGCCGTCGCTTTCAGGTATATAATATAATTAAATTCCAATGCCAATACGCGTGCTCTTAGCCGATAACAGCGAACTCATGCGGAAGGTGATTGCAGGTTTGCTGCGCGACGACCCTGAAATCGAAGTGGTCGCTGAATGCGTCAACTTCGCTCAGACAGTGGAGCGCGCCTCGAAGCTTCGTCCGCAAGTAATTATCCTGGACGTTCATATGGGCGATGAACGCGCAGTGACGCCCTCGCATCTTAATTTTGGTTTACTTGGCTCGCAGCTGCTGGCCATATCACTTTGGAAGGACGATGAAACGAAGGCAATCGCGGAAAAGTTTGGAGCCGCTACGTTGCTGGACAAGGCCAACCTGGTCACTGCGCTGATCCCAGCCATAAAGCACTACGCCGGCGGCAGCAAACGAATACCCCGGAGCGATTGAGCGCACGGAAAGAATCGGGACTCCTAGGCACTACTAACTCGGCCCGGTAGTGATACTTTGCTACCCGTGCCGCATGGAGGCGCCCATGAAAAAGGAACAAGGGATACCTCATTTCAAGAAGATGGCCACGGCGGACGTTCCTCGATCTCGAAGCGGAAAGCATAAGAAGATCGTTACCGCAATTCTGAACGACCTCGACGACCTTGAAGAAAGCGCCGCCTTGAAAATCCCTTTGGCCGAACTTGGCGATAGCAAAGAGCACGTGCGCTCCGCGCTCAACCGCGCGACCCATAAATCCGGCCGAGAAGTCGCCACGGCCACGGACGAAAACTTCCTCTACGTTTGGAATGTTGCGAAGCATTGAGGGCCCGGGCAGAAATCGCCATCGTTCAAAGCCCGGGCCACCCGCGTGCCCTATTATATTGCGGCCACGATCACGTCCCGATGACGCTAAGTGTCCATTCATCCTATCATCTGCTCCACAGTCTGTCGCAGGCGAGCCACGGGCAATTCCCTGTTAGATTGCCAGAATGCCCAGGTCAGGTCAGAAAGTATCTCTGTGAGCAAGTCAACTCTCAGTGCGCGGATTTGGTCCATTGTGATGAGCCGTTCGGCGGAAACCAGATCGGTGTAGCACCGAAAGTCATCCGCGTCGTCGCCGAACATGCCAGATGCAACGAAGCGCATCGCCTGTCCCTGAACATGGTGAAGTGAAATGTTCACCAGCAGGCCGCCGCGATATCCGTTGGCAGCATAAAATTGCTCCGCCAAAATAGTCAGTCTAAGAAGAGGTTGGAACAGATCGGCAAAGTAAAGCTGTGGACGTTGGTCAGCGGCATCAGTCCATGGAATGACCCTGAATTGCCGGGCCACGAATAGAAGACCATACCTACCTATCTCTACATAATTCGCCGGGGGGTGCTCCAGGGTGGCGCCAGTGTGCGTCAGGCTCGCTGTCCCGTCTGGGATTCTCTTCTTTGAATTGGGATCAACAAGACTTGTCGCGGGGTTGACTTGGTGCAAGAGCACAAAATCCCAGACAGCTTGCGACGAACATAATGCGCTCCTGGGAAAGGTTGGACAAATGCTGATTTGGACAAAGGGTAGGTCGTGATGCACACTCTGATATGATCGTTGTTCAGCAAATTCCAATAGACGGTTTCGGCGTTCAAGCGGATCCCGCCGTCTTTTTAGTAAGTCGATAATGAGTTCGACGTCCGCGAGATCGTAAGGGTTTGCGGCGCTACCAGTCCTAACATAGACCTTCTTTGAGTTTTCAATTGCGTGCGGGGCTTCGCTACTCTCCTCAACCTCAATGACGAGGAACACGTGGTCGGGTACATCGCTCTGAACAACCTTAGTTTGAGGAATTAGCGGCGGATAGATATTCCGCAGGCATATATTCTCGACCGTGAGAGGTAGCTCCTCTCTTGGGGGGAGAGTGAATCCATCGAAGGGTGACTGCGGCTCGCCGTTGGGCGCGTTAATACCCACGACCAGAACGCCGCCCTGCGAATTCGCAAAGGACGAGACGATCTTAGGCAATTGGGTCCTCACGCTAGCGTCGAAGACGCTTTTGTATTCGACGCGCAGACCCTCGTTGAATCGCGCGCAGACATCTCGGACGTGTTGAGCGGTTATGGGCCTTTCGGCTGTGAATATCATCGCGGGTGGCCGACCCTTTCCCGCTTTTCCTGTTGACATCTCCTCATGGTTAAATAATACCACTCCTGTACGTTCTCGCTGAGGGACTGGCGTTGCTTTTCTGGGGTTAGCACTTCCGGGTGGCCGACCCTTTCGTTCTTAGAGGGTCGGGGTTTTGATTTGTGTGAACTTTCATGGCCCACAAACTCATTCGCCACTATGGACGCGGCCATTTGCATTTCATTACTTTCACCTGCTATCGGCGCTTCCCGCTGCCGCGCTCGGTTCGCGCCAGAAATATCTTCGTGCAAATGCTGGGCGAGGTACGCGACCGCTACGGCTTCTCTCTTGTGGGTTACGTCATCATGCCGGAGCATATTCATCTGCTCATCGGCGAGCCGGCTAAGGGGACGCCTTCGACTGTGATTCAGGTTTTGAAACAGCGCGTCTCATGCCGCAGCCGCCGCAAAAAGCGCACGATCACCGGACAACTGAATTTGGGTTTTGCGAGTAGCGATGATTTCCTGCCGCGCTTTTGGCAGCGTCGCTTCTACGATTTCAACGTCTGGAGTTTGAAGAAGAGAGTTGAAAAACTTCACTACATGCATATGAATCCGATGAAAAGAAAATTGGTCGATCACCCCAAGGA
>PMOP01000118.1 GCA_003161495.1 Acidobacteriota bacterium
TGGGTACTGTCCAGATTGCCTTTAGCCTGATTGACGTTCGCCTGGCCGAGCGCCGTGCGCAGATCTTCCAGGCTCAAACCGTAAGAGGCCAGCGCGGTCGGATTAGCCTGAATCCGCACCGACGGCTTCTGTCCGCCGCTGATGCTCACGAGGCCAACGCCCGGCAACTGCGCGATTTTCTGCGACAGGACGGTGTCCGCCATGTCCTCCAGATTCGTTAATGGCAGCGTGCCCGAAGTTAGCGCAAGTGTTAGAACAGGCGTATCCGCGGGATTTGTTTTGCTATAAATCGGCGGATTGGGAAGATTTGTCGGAAGGTACGTCGTCGCGGCATTGATCGCGGCCTGAACTTGCTGCTCGGCCACGTCGATATTCAGGTCGAGCACAAATTGCAGCGTGATGAGTGACGCCCCGAAAGAGCTCGTTGAAGTCATCTGATTGAGCCCGGGCACCTGCCCGAATTGCCGTTCCAGCGGCGTGGTTACAGACGAGGCCATCACGGTGGGACTGGCGCCGGGATAGAAGGTAAGAACCTGGATCGTCGGATAGTCAACCTGTGGCAGCGCGGAAACCGGGAGTTGCCGGTACGCCACGGCCCCGGCAAGCAAAATTGCGGCCATCAGCAGTGACGTCGCGATCGGACGCAGAATAAATGGCCGTGACGGATTCATCAGCCCTTTTTTCCCTGCTTTTTATTTTTCGCAGCGCCGGAATGATCGGAATCGCCGCCGGGAGCTGGAGCGTTTCCGCCGGAACCGCCTGCGGGTATAGCCGCCGGGGCGTTATGCACTTCCACAGGAGTACCCGACTGCAAGCGTTCCTGCCCGTCCACCACCACTTGATCGCCGACCGAAACGCCGTTGGCAATCAAGGCGATATTTCCCTGGACCAGATCCACTTTGACGGGCTGCATGTCCGCCTTGCCCGCCTTCACGGTATAGACGTAGGAGCCCTGCGTGCCGCGTTGGATCGCCGCCAGCGGCACGACGATGGCGTCTTTTCTCATGGCCAGCATCAAACGCGTGTTGACGAATTGATTGGGCCAGAGCGACAAATCCCGGTTTTCAAAAGCCGCTTTAAATCGAACCGTTCCCGTCGTAGGATCGATCTGATTGTCGACCGTCAGGAGTTTCCCTGCCGCGAGTTTGTTCTGGTCGTCACGGCTGTACGCCTCGACGCTCAACTCCTCGCTTTTCATGTGCTGGATGACTTCCGGGAGGTTGTCTTCGGGCAGCGTGAAAAGCACGGCAATCGGCTGCACCTGCGTGATGACGACCAGGCCATTCGGATCCGTGGCATGAATCATGTTGCCCTGATCGACAAGCCGCAGCCCGACGCGTCCGGTGAGCGGCGCCGTAATTTTGCAATAGACCAGTTGCAATTTCTCGTTGTCGATTTGCGCCTGGTCCGAGCGCACGGCGCCTTCCAGTTGCCCCACCGTGGCACTCTGCGTGTCCACCTGCTGCGATGCGATCACGCCCTCTTTCGACAACTGGTCATAGCGCTTGAAGTCCACACGCGCATTGTTCAGCTGCGCCTGATCGCGCGCGAGTTGCCCATCCATTTGTTCGAGCGCCACTTGAAACGGCCGGGGATCAATCTGGGCGAGGAGATCGCCCTCGTGCACAAATTGCCCCTCGGTGAAATTTACCTTCTGCAGCTCGCCATCCACGCGGCTCTTCACGGTTACCGTGTTAAACGGGGAAACCGTTCCAAGACCCGAAAGGTAGTAGGGAACGTTTTGCTTCAGCGCGGGCGTGACGGCCACGGAGACCAGCCCCAGATTGGCCGGCTTGCCGCCAGGCGCGGGCGCCGCCTTGCTCTCGGAGGAGGGGCGCGATTTGTAATAGTAGTAGGCGCCGCCAGCCAGCACGATGAGCACTAAGATCCATATCCAACCGCTCTTTTTCGGCTTGCTGACTTCGCCGCTAAGAGGCTGCAGTTCCGCTGGATGTTCCGCATCGCTATGTTGCGTGGAATGAGAAATTGCCATATTTGTCCTATCAGTTTGTACGAATGAATCTGACAATATTAATTGACGTACGCAAGCTGGCCCAGGTTACGCAATCCTCCTCAAATGGCGCACTACATCCAGGATGGGAGCGAAACTGGGATTCGAGCAAGACACCAGCTGAAAACCAATGAGAAAAACCACCAAAACCCCGCTGTTTGTTGCCACTTCCCCCATTGCCTTGCACGAATGCAGACTCAATCCTAGACCAACTGGGACCCTAAAATGAAGGCTAATTTGGCAACAGAGGCAAAAGTCAGCCATTTGCTTCCAGGCCTGGCAAAATTGTCGCTCACGTCACACCTTTCCTATTGAATTTTTCGTCTGTGGCAGCAATCTTGGTACTACGCATGGAGGATCGAAAGATTACCAGCCCCAAATCATTCCCTCCACTACATATTTTTCGCATCTAAAGCCTACAGGAATGAACCGCTAGTATTTATAGGGCAATAAATGGCACTATCCGGGAAGGACGCCCTTTTAGTCGTACGGGTGATGGATTGTCGGAAAGCCCTAATGGGATTAACAGCTCTCCGGCCTGCGGAGGTACCGGCGCTGAAAAAGGAGAATCCGATTGAAAGCTGACCTAGATGACCATTCAGCCATTCCCCTTGACCATCAAATACCGGAACATTTTCCGGATCCTCACCGTAGCAAGGCTAAACACGTCATCCTTTGGAGCGTGTTGCTGCTGGCTGTTTTGCTGGCAGCCGTACTGATTTACCGTCACGAGGAAGCAGCCAAAAAAGCGGCAGCGACGCCTCGCACGCCGCCGGGAATTACGATTACCACCGCTACAGCTCAAAAGGGCAGCATTGGCGTTTATCTCGACTCCATCGGCACAGTTACGCCTGTCTATACCGATTCGATTACTTCCGAGGTGACCGGCCTTATCGTCGCGGTTCACTTTACCGAGGGCCAAAGGGTCAACAAGGGCGATGCCTTGATTGACATCGATTCACGCCCCTTCCGGGCAACGCTCATGCAGGCGCAGGGGGCGCTGGAGAGGGACCAGAACCTGCTTGCCCAGGCGCAGATGGACCTGAAGCGTTACCAGGCGGCCTTGGCTCGCGACGCCATTGCGGAACAAGTCGAGGCCGACCAGGAAAAGGTGGTGAAGCAGGAAGAAGGCACCGTAAAAAACGACGAAGGCATCGTGCAATTTGACCAGGTTCAAGTGGACTTTTGTCACATCGT
>PMOP01000018.1 GCA_003161495.1 Acidobacteriota bacterium
ATTGCGTTAGCGACGTCGCTGGCTTCGGCCCGCGTGGGACGCGGGTTTTCAATCATTGACTCCAACATTTGCGTCGCGGTAATCACCGGCTTCCGCCATTCCGCTGATCTGCGAATCACGTGCTTCTGAATGACGGGAACTTTTTCGGGAGGCATTTCCACGCCGAGATCGCCGCGCGCGACCATTATTCCGTCGGCTGCCTCGAAAATTTCTTCCAGCCGTTCCAGGGCCTGAGGTTTTTCCAGCTTGGCAATTACGGGAAGGTCAGAGCCATGACTGGCAATGATTTCTTTGACCTCGCGCACGTCGGCGGCAGAGCGCACGAATGAAATCGCCAGCATATCGACGCCGTGCTTGATGCCGAACTCAAGATCGGTGCGATCTTTGTCAGTAAGAGCAGGAATCGAGAGCGCAATTCCAGGAAGGTTTATGCCCTGATGTTGTCCCAGTTGTCCGCCATTGATGACTTCGCATTCAACATCCGCGCCGCGCACGCGAAGGACGCGCAACTCGATCAAGCCATCGCAAAGCAGAATTCGGGCTCCCGGCTTGACTTCACGCGCCAACCCTTGAAAGGTCGTAGAAATTAAGCTGGGAGTGCCTTCCAAGTCGCGCGGCGTGATCGTGACTTTCGACCCGGACCGGAGTGTGATCGGAGTTCCGCCCTGCAAACGGCCGGTGCGGATCTTGGGACCTTGCAGGTCCTGCAGAATGCAAATTGTGCGATTCTCCTGCTCCGCGGCGCGGCGCAAGCGCTCGATAATGCGCGCATGTTCCTCGTGTGTCCCGTGAGAAAAATTCAAACGGGCCACATCCATGCCGAGGCGCATAAGATCGCGCAGCATGGCTTCGGAGTTGCAGGCCGGTCCGACGGTGCAGATAATTTTGGCGCGCCGTACATTGGAAGCAGGCTGCAATAGATCTGCAGGCGAATGGGCGCGCTTCGGCGAAGGTTTTCCCTTTTTCATTTAGTTCCGTTCAAGATTTTGTTTAGGTACATCTATTGTATATGGAGGGCAAGCTCGAAACGGCTGCGGCCAGTGCACGAATGGTCGCGTCCTATTTATTCTTGCAGGGTGCCCCGTCCAAGCTTCGCTTGGGCGGGAGTTTCATCGCCTCGGCGAATTCGAGGATACGAGAGCCACGACTCTTCAAGACTTGCGCCACTTGGGATGTAATCTCGTGGTCCTGGCATGGACGGGGCGCAGCAGATCCCAGGCCTCTTTGTAGCGTGAGTACTTGCCGTTTGGGTCGGACGTGTGGAGACGAATCGAGGGCATTTTCCCATTTACCACCTGCCTTGCGGGAATGATGTACCAAACATCCTCCATGATGATATAAATCGCCACAAAATCGAATTCTCCCGGTTGATAAGGTTTGCAGGCGGCGTTGGGCGTGACCTTGCAGATATAACTGCCTTCCTGGCTCAAGTGGATGGTTGATTTGATCTGCACGCTGACGAAGCGGTGGCCGGATTCGATCACCATGTCGTAGCGGGAAAACTCTCCCCACGGCTTGGAGACTCCCAAGCCCAGCTTTGCAGCCTTCGCCATGAACTGTAGTTCGGCCCACTCGCCGCGGCGTTTGCAATTGCTCATCATCTTTCTGGAATTCATAGTCGATAAAGCCCCAATAAAAAACGCGGCCGGGTGAAGGCCGCGTTTCTTTCTTTTTGAATTTTGAATGCTAACTGATCAATTCCCAGACTCCAATGGTTCTCCGCAAAGGCGAGCGAACCCCTGCGCCAACAGCGGCGCTCGAATACTTAGTCTTTGCTGAAGAGGAAGTCCGGGAGGGAAAAGCTTACAATTCCATTATATCAATGTGAAAAGGGTAAACCCGCCAACTTTGCAAAAATATATTCGGCTTGATTGCAATAAGTTAAGGTCGATCGTGTAAGTTTTGCCTATTGACAAGATTTTGGTAGAAGACGACTTTTGGTTAGCTTTTGGCACGCCAGCGCAATTGACTTTCAATCAGCGTGATTTTGTGTCTGGAATGATAGGCTTTCGGTGCGCGGAGATTTCGCCAGCGACGGCGCTACAACAAATCAGGAGCTCAAACCCATGAGACGAAGTAATTTCGCATTGCGGCTGCAGCCCTCCTTGCTGGAGGAGTTGCGCAAGGCTGCCGAAGCGGAAGGCGTAGCGCTCAACCAGCTTATCAACGTCGCGGTGGCGGAAAAGGTTTCTGCATTGCGCACCGAAGATTATTTTCGGGAAAGAGGCCGCCGCGCCGATCGAGCCGAGACCCTGCGGATTCTCGAATGCGCGGGAAAAGGAAATCCCCCAATGAAAGGCGATGAGCTTCCAGCCGAACGGCGGGCGAAGTCAGGCCGGGGGGCTAATGGGAGGGATTCCGTCAGCAAGCGATGGCAAAAGAAGAAGGCCGATGCCAAGTAGCTCCCGCCCATCGTCATCCCGAGCGTAGTGGAGGGACCTTGCGTTTAAGTGCCGATGGGGAGCGCTAGGCCTTTCGTTTTCGACGAACTGCCCAAGCCTTCGAAAAGAGGAGCCTTTAGAAGGGCGGCCGTCCGGAAAAGGGCTTCAGATCAACGTACCCATTTCCGGCGAGAATCGCCTCGCGGACTGCATTCTTATCCAGTGGGTCTCCTCGCAACAGTGCACAGCAGAGCCAGTACAACTCAACGGCGTTGACGAGCGCTATGGAGTTTCTCTTCGCGCCGTCAAGGACGTGAGGAGAAAACACCGATTCGCCTAGCCTCTTGCTCGGCTCTGTTTCGCAGAGCCCATTGCCCACAAGAATACCCTTGCTGTATTTCTTATTGACCTCCGCATCGGCGAGAATCTTTGTCACAAACGGCGAAAATTCACTCTGTGCAATTTGGTTCTTTGAGCCTTTGACCTCCACGATCCCGGTGCTTGATCCCTTAGCCGTTCGACCGTCAATTTCGTGAATTGTCCCTGCTATCACTTCGCCGGGGCTGGCGCCGAAATCCAGGTCATCTAGCGCACGTAGCACAATTGGTTCGAGCTGGGCCTTGCCCTTCTCGTACAGGAGTTTGCGGTAGGATGTCCTTTCTTCTAATTCCGTAATCCGCAATTGTCGCTCCTCCTGTAGTTCCTTCAGGCGTTTGTCCACGTTCGCAATCGCAGTCTCAATTGGCTGAATCCCAGGGACGAGAGTTGTTCCGACCCACTCGGGTGGAATGGTTCCCTGTCGCTTGAAGCGATACTCGGCGCACGCTTCGAAGAACGACTTCTCATCCAGACTCTGGACGTTGGGTAGAATTATTAGGTGTCCCTCTCCGTAGGGCATATGTCCTCCGAGGGCGCCTGCTGTTCCCGCATAAGCGAAAAATTTCAATGCTTCGAGCGAACGAGGAATTCCTTCGAGGTACGAAGTCCACGCGACCGTGCTCTTTTTTAGGACGTTTACGAACGGCTCGGACGCAGCGCCGTAAGTCACCTGGTTCCCACTACCTTTGCGCAAGCCGCTCGCGAAGTCTGGGTCCAGAAAATCGTAATTATCCACGATGCAAGCACCCTGTCCGTAGCGATCTGGCGCGACCCTGTACACATCCGGCGCATCGAGAAAAACCACGAGGACACCACCCTGACGAAACAAAGAATCGAGCTCCCCCTTCTTCGTTGACATGATCGACTTCAGGTGTCGACACGCGGTCCAATCGGAGTACTGGGCCCAGCCCTCAAATCGCTGCGGGCGAATTACGACGACATCGAAGTCAAAGAGTGCCATGTCGCTGCTCAGTGACGCGTGCTCGACGCTTGCGTCTGCAAACTGAAAGTTAATCGAAATCACTCTGAGCTTCTTACCCATTCATTAGGTATTTTATCGTAGGTACAGACGAGCGGCCCTGCGCCGCCCAAGCTTCGCTTGGGCGGGGATTTTCCTCGGCTGAACGTATCCGCACGGCGGGGAAAATGCCAAGCTGCTCGCGGCGCCGCGCCGTCCGCCGCGATTCGATTTCCACCGCATCGGTCTCGCGGTTGCGTAGTGACGGAAACCTCCTGGGCGCCGACGTGAACTTAGCGCCGCAAGCAGAGTGCAGAGACCTTCGTCGGCAGGACTTCGCTTTGCGAAGGCCTGCGCTTCCTCAGGATGACAGCGTGAAATTATGCCAGAATTTCGTAGGACATCGCGCTCGATGGACAACCCCGCCCAAGCGGAGCTTGGACGGGGCACCCTTTAGATTGAAAAGCAATGCGAAGATCTGGGCGCTGCGCACTGGTTCACACGCGCTGATCGACCAGGATTGGGGTTCCGTCAGGGTCCACAACGAAGAAACTTGCTGGGCCACACCAATCCCGATTTGGAAATCGTTCTGTTGCGGACAACAAAAATGTGCAGTATTGCTCAGTCCGCAACCCTTCGGTTTCTTACAATCGTCGCTTATAAATCTGCGGTACCAATAAATTGGAGGCTTCATATGCGTATTGATTTTTATA
>PMOP01000524.1:0-4332 GCA_003161495.1 Acidobacteriota bacterium
GGGAGGCGTGCCGGGCTGATCCTCACATTATTTTTGATGGCCATCGGGACGCTCGTGATCGCTTGCACGCCCGCTTACAGGACGATCGGAATCGCCGCTCCCATTATTGTGCTGCTGGGACGGTTGTTGCAGGGGTTTTCGGCAGGCGTCGAAGTCGGTGGCGCATCCGTATATCTTTCGGAGATGGCGACGCCCGGGCATCGCGGATTTTATTGCGCATGGCAATCGGCGAGCCAGCAGATCGCCGTGGTTTTCGCGGCGCTTCTGGGCGTCGGGCTCAGCGCCGTCGTGCCGCCCGAGGGCATGGCGCAGTGGGGCTGGCGCGTTCCATTTTTTATTGGCTGCTTGATTGTGCCGCTGCTGTTCTGGCTGCGCAGATCGCTGGCGGAGACGGAAGCGTTTCTCGCGCAAAAGCGCCATCCCGGAATTTCGGAAATACTTGCATCGCTCGCCACCAACTGGAAGATCGTTGTCATCGGCGTATTGCTTTCCACCATGACCACGGTGAGTTTTTATCTGATCACCGCATATACGCCGACGTTCGGCATCGAAGTGTTGCACCTCACCAGCCGCCAAAGCCTGATGGTGACTTTCTGCGTGGGCATGTCGAATTTTTTCTGGCTGCCCACGGGCGGAGCGATCTCCGACAAAGTTGGAAGGCGGCCGATGCTGATTGCAGTTACGGCCGCCGCGATTGTGACCGCGTATCCCGCGATGCTGTGGCTCGTAAGTGAGCCATCGACCGCGCGGCTGCTCATCGTGGAATTGTGGCTGTCTATGTTTTTCGGGTTGTACAACGGCGCGATGATTCCGCACCTTGCGGAAATCATGCCGCCGGAGATTCGCACTTCGGGATTTTCCCTGGCGTTCAGTTTAGCGACGGCGATCTTTGGAGGATTTACCCCTGCGGTTTGCACGTACCTGATCCATGAGACCGGAAACCGGGCCATGCCCGCGCTCTGGCTGTCGTTTGCGGCGGTGTGCGGCCTCGTCGCGTCCGTTGCCGGTAGCTGGAAACGAGCCGTCTTACCAGAACTGGAATCCAGCGCGTCCCCACAGTAAAACTGCCGAGTGGTTTTTCGTGGCGTCGGCGTCCCGCCGGCGATTTTTCCTAATCTTGATACAGGGCAATCTTCACGCGTGGCAAAAACGCCGGCGAGACGCCGGCGCCACAATGAACATCATCGCAGGTTCATTAATTTGGTTAAGTGGAAGGAACGGTTTTCATTCTACACGTAGGCGATCCAGCGGCCCGCGGCCACAATGCCGAACCACAGCAGGATGGAAATCAAGCCTGCCGCGCGTGCCGAAAAGGGCGCCACCGGATCGTTGTCCCACTTGCCCACGCTCTGGTAAGCGATCGTGTGGAATACGAATGCGTTGATTCCGGCGACCACGATCAGCAACATCTTGATTTCAAATCCGATATTTCCATACATCTTTGTGGCCTCGGAGGAGAACAGCAGAAGCCCCGTGACGACCTGAATCAGGAAGCCTGCCCAGGCCCAGGGAAGAAACCGCTCAGCCAACTTTGAAACCGGCTCGTCGCGAAACGTCAGACCCATCAGTCGCAGGTCCAGAATCGATGTCGCGCCCACCAGTAAAATAATTCCGAAAATGTGGATCGTCTCGATGATTGGAAAAAGCCAGAGAGATTCCCGAATCGACGTGCCCACCGTCGTTTGCTCCAGCCACTGACATATCGTGAAAATATAATGCATTTCCCCGGCCCTCACAGTTGATCGGATAAGTTGATTTTCTCAAAACCGCAATCAAAACACACAACTAACCTTCCATCCACTACCTGGCGCAAAATGTGCGCTGCTGATTTGCGTCCCGTTTAGACGCGCCGCACTTGCGCCTCGTTTCGCGCATAAATGCCCGGCAAATCCATGCGGCGTCCTCACTGGAAAGGTCTCGTTATTTTAACCCGATTCCTGACACAAGGCCATACGCCTAACGGTGTTTGCGCAAAATTGCGGTTCCCGCTCCTCAGCCCAAAATATAAATTCGCCGTAGAAAAACTGTGTCGCGGCTTCGGTTACGCTGTACGAACCTGCGTAAAAACTATAAGCTTCGTCCGGACCAATAGCGCGGGAGCCAATCGCGTGGAAGGAGGCCTCGTGAGATTCAAGTTGGCGGAGGGTGCGATGGCGAGGCGCTGGACGATCCTGTGCGCGCTTTTATGTTGGGGGCTGATTGGCTGCAAGACGAAATCGGCCGCCGAAACCAAGATCCCGCAGGAAGAAGTTGATCGCAAGAATCCCGCCGAATCCAATCCCGCGTCGATCGCCGAAGGGAAGCGGCTTTACGGCGCGACGGATTGCGCTCTTTGCCATGGAAAGGACGGCGATGGCAAAGGAGTGCTGGCCAAGGACATCAATATGAACCTCCACGATTGGAGGAAGCCTGAATCCCTCTTGCATTTCACGGATGGAGAGCTTTCCTATTTAGTTTTGAAGGGAAAAGGCCGCATGCCCGCTTACGATGGCAAGGAAACTTCAGAGCAGGTTTGGCAAATCATCAATTATGTGCGCTCAATGTCCGCGAGTGGGTCCGCGAGTGGGTCCGAGAGTGGCAACGCTAGCTATTCCAACAATTAGTTTCTGACAGCAGGATTAATGGCGACCGCCCGCCGATCCCATCGACCCGCCCGAATGGGAAGCGGAGCCCATCGCCGATCCTTGCGATGAAGCGGCCGGACCCGCCGATACGCCGGTGGATGCAGGACTTCCGCTCATTGCCGCGGTGTTGGCGCGGCCGTACGCACTGATTGCTCCCGCAGATCCGCTCATCGAGGCGCCACGCGCGATGGCCGGCATGGGGGGAGAATGCGGCGCCATCAGGGCTCGAGGCGCGGAATTGAGGTGCGCGACACGTAATTCGGATGCAGCCGCTCCTGGCCCTCGGAGCGATGCAGGAGCGCTTGGGGATTGGACAAAGGATTTGGAGTTTGCGAATGCGCCGGCAACAGGCGCCGCCTGCGCCGATTGTTCCGTGATCCCGGTAAATGTGGGCGCCGACGCCAGAGCCGCGTGCAGCATCATCCCATCGCGAGCAACGGGCACGCTGGCTCCCGCCTTGATTGACCCGCCTTCACTTTGCGCTACCAGAATCGCTGTCGTCGGTATCGAAGCCAGCTGAGTCTTTGTAGCCTTAGAGGTTAGCGGCGGCCCGTTGGGAATCCAGGCCAACTGATTATTTACATTCACCCAGCTGGCCGTCGCGGGGACATAGGAAGTCGCGCCAACGGGCAACCATGCCCAGCCTATTCCGGGAGAGTTGACCCACGATCCAAAGTGGTACGGGACCCAGCCCCAGGGTTCACCACTCGTCCAATTCCAGCCCGTGCCGCCCATAAATTGCCATTGCCCGTTCATAAACGGCATCCAGCCAGCCCCAAGCCCGTAAGGGACCCATCCTGCTCCGTATCCTGGGATGTTCGACCAGAGGCCGTAATTGTAGAGATCGGCGTACCCTGTGGTATAGGAATTGTTTCCGAGGACGGAGGAGGTTTCGGTTGCCGCCGAGTTCAGGGCTTCTTCACGATGAAAAACCCATTTGTCGAAGTCATCCTGGGGCGGATTTCCGGCGACCTCCGGTGTACCTGAGCCGTTTGCATCCAGATGTAACGTGTGGCCGCCATTGAGAACCGTGGTAGCCCCAGCTGCAGAATTGACTTCCAATTTTCCGTGGAACACGGTCACCCAACTGCCCGTAGGCGAAATATCCATGCGAAAGTGTCCGCTGCGAGGAAGATTCAGATTCAGGTTGGGAGCAGCGACGGAAACCGCATCCTCGCGCTTCAGTTTGGCACTGATAAGGGCGGTTCCTTGCGGAACCGTAAGTTTGGTGATGCGTCCGCCATTCTGCAATGCCAATCCCGAGAATTCCACGGTTGCATTGGTAGCCAGGCGCAGAGTCAGTGCATCTTCAAACTCCACTTCGGCGTAACCATCGGAGGTCCTCAGAGCAAAACCTTCCTGGATTGGCAAATTCAGCTTCGCGTCCTGCCAATCCTGCCCGGGGCGTTGATACTGAACGTTGCCTTCGACGAAGCTCAAACGCACGATGCGGATATTGCTGTAATCCTGGGCCCCAGCGGGGTGCGCCAGCAGCGCAAGAATTCCGGCCAGCAGCAAACAGCACCATCGGCTTTTCATAAAATCCCTCCGCAGGAAACTGGGTCGCTTTCCATGCCCCCTATGATGCTCCTACAAACGCCACTGTGACTAACTATTTTTCAGAAATTACAATTTGGGTACATTTGGCATCCGGCCTCTCACGTCTGGCATCGATAATGATAGCGCGCCGATGCGAATTGGCAGCGGT
>PMOP01000524.1:4482-7712 GCA_003161495.1 Acidobacteriota bacterium
TCCGGCGGCGCTGCCGCTCACGGCGTGGAACTCACGATTCTGGACAAGACGTGCAAGCCTTGCGAGGACTTCTATCATTACGCGGCCGGCGAATGGCTGAAGAAAAATCCTATTCCCGCCGCGTATCCGAGTTGGGGACGCTTCAACGAGCTGGCCGAAAGAA
The DNA here is from genome assembly GCA_003161495.1 of Acidobacteriota bacterium. Classification (GTDB taxonomy): domain Bacteria; phylum Acidobacteriota; class Terriglobia; order Acidiferrales; family UBA7541; genus Palsa-360. Next base: position 4,646 of record PMOP01000524.1, read on the forward strand.
ATCGCGAGCTGCTTCACCAGATTCTGGAAGGCGCGTCAGCGAACACCAAGACTGCCGCCGGGTCCAACGAGCAGAAGATCGGGGACTTTTACGCAAGCTGCATGGACGAGAAACAGATCAATGCCACCGGGGCTAAGCCGCTTGAACCGGAGCTTTCGCGGATTAACGGAATCCAAAGCGCAGCCGAGCTGCANNNNATTGGCGGCGCGGACCAGGGCGGCCTCGGGTTGCCGGACCGCGATTACTACACGAAGACGGACGACAAATCGAAAGAAATCCGCCAGCAATACGAGGAGCACATCGCCAAGATGCTTGCGCTTGCCGGAGACGACGGCGCCAAGGCCGGCGCGGAGGCGAGGGCAATTCTGGAGCTGGAAACCAAGCTGGCCGACTCTTCCTTGACGCGCGTGGAACGGCGCGATCCAGAAAAAACGTATCACAAAATGAATCGCTCCGAACTTCGGACGCTGATGCCCAACTGGTCCTGGGAAGATTATTTTCAGCAAATCGGCTACACCAATATTGATTCCGTGGATGTGTCCGCTCCAAAATTTTTTGAGACCGTGAGCCAGGCGCTGAAGGACACGCCTCTCGAAACCTGGAAGACTTATCTTCGGTGGCATCTGGTGAATTCCACCGCGGCATATTTGTCCGATCCGTTTGTGGACGAAAATTTCAATTTCAACGGGCGTATATTGCAGGGCACAAAGGAATTGCTGCCGCGCTGGAAACGCTGCGTCACGGCCACGGACCGCCAGCTTGGCGAGGCGCTCGGGCAGATTTACGCGCAAAAATATTTTCCGCCCGAGGCCAAGGCGCGCGCTCTCGATATGGTGAATCATCTGACCGAGGCGCTGCACGACGATCTGCAAACGCTTCCGTGGATGGGCGCGGCCACGCGGAAGCAGGCGCTCGAGAAGCTCGCCGCGTTCACGCGCAAGATCGGCTATCCTGACAAGTGGCGCGACTATTCCGCCTACACGGTGGATCGCGGCCCGTACGCGGTCAATCAGATGCGCGGCGCCCAATTTGAATTCAAGCGCGACCTGAACAAAATTGGAAAGCCGGTGGACCGGACCGAGTGGGGCATGACGCCGCCCACGGTGAACGCCTATTACAATGATGAAATGAACGAGATTGTTTTTCCCGCGGGAATCATGCAGCCGCCGTTTTTCGATCCCAAAGCGGACGATGCTTCCAACTATGGCGCGATGGGCGCCGTGATCGGCCATGAAATGACGCATGGGTTCGACGATCAAGGCAGGAAATTCGACGCACAGGGAAATTTGCGAGACTGGTGGACGCCGGAGGACGAAAAGAATTTCAACGAGCGGGCCGCGTGCGTTGAAAAACAATTCGACAGCTACGTCGTGCAGGACGACCTGCATGAAAACGGCAAGCTGGTGCTGGGCGAAAGCATCGCTGACCTCGGAGGGCTGAACCTGGCCTACCGCGCGCTTCAGAAAGCGGAGAATGGGAAAAAGCCCGCGCTCATCGGCGGCCTGACGGCGGACCAGCGTTTTTATCTTTCCTACGCGCAAATTTGGGCGTCCAACGACCGCCCCGAATACGAGCGCCTGCTGGTGAACACGAACCCGCATCCGCTCGGCCGTTTCCGCGCGATCGCCGCGCCATCGAACATGCCGGAATTCGCCCGCGCCTTTGATTGCAAGGAGGGCGATGCGATGGCCAGGCCCCCGGCAATCCGCTGCCAGATTTGGTAGGCGCTCGCGCAGCGGCACCACTTGTCCTGCAAAATTTGAGTTTCAAAGGGCAATTCTCCGCGTGGATGCGCAGGCCATTTTGGATTGCGCCGCGACTCGAAAACGCAAACGATCCAGCGGGAAAATTGGCGGAGCGCTGGTAGAATTCCCTCATGGAAGGCAACGAACATCGCCCGGCGTGGAAAACCCTGCTGGCATTCGCCATTATTTATATTGTCTGGGGAACCACCTATCTCGCGATTCGAGTTGGAGTCGAGGAAGTCCCTCCGTTTCTTCTTGCGGCGATACGTTTCCTGATTGCAGGTGGCGTCATTTATGGGTGGATGATCGCGCGCGGCGAACGGTCGCCGACCGCGCGCGAATGGTTGGGTGCATCCGTAATCGGCATCATGATTTTCGTCTTGGACTACGGGGTGCTCTTCTGGGCCGAGGAGCGTGTGCCGTCGGGCGTAACCGCGATCATGATGGCGACGATCCCGGTTTTCACGGCACTATCGGAAATTATTATTCTGCGCACGCAGAAACTTACGGCCCGCTTGACACTGGCACTGCTGATTGGACTTGGCGGAGTGGCGGTGCTGATAAGCCGCTCGCTGCATCTCGCAGGCGCTCCTGTCGACACGATGGGCGCAGTTGCTCTGATCTTTGCATCGATCAGTTGGTCGATCGCTTCCATACTTACGCGCAAACTGCCTCTGCCGCCTTCAAAAGTCATGAGCTCGGGCGCGCAAATGCTTTCCGGCGGGATATTTTTGGCGCTCACGGCCGCCGCCTTGGGTGAATTTCGCAATTTTCATCCATTGTCCGTGTCACGAGCCGCGTGGCTCGCATTGCTTTATTTGATTGTCGCCGGTTCTATCATCGCGTACACCGCTTACGTGTGGCTGATCCATCACGAATCACCAACGAAAGTCGGGACTTACGCTTACGTGAATCCCGTTGTGGCCGTGCTGGTCGGATATTTCATGGGCGGCGAAGCGCTCGGTGTGCGGACGATACTCGGAACTTTGTTCGTTTTGACCAGCGTGGTGGTGATTACCAGCACCAGAGCGAAGCAAGTGGCCGCGGCGGTCCCGGTAATTAATCCCGCGAAAGCTGTGGAATCGTAAATGAACGGGGCCGCGGTTTTGTAGCGCCGGCGTCTCGCCGGCAATTTTACGTCGCGATATGCGTACAAAAACTGTCGGCGGGACGCCGGGGCTACAAAACCATCGGGAACCGCCTTACTTTTTGGTTTTCTTTTCCGGGAAGGGAATGAATTTGTAGCCGAGTCCTCGCACGGTGACGAGGTGGCGCGGACTGGAGGGCTCGTCCTCGATATATTTTCTGAGGCGCACGATGAA
>PMOP01000226.1 GCA_003161495.1 Acidobacteriota bacterium
GGGCGCCATCGCGTTGAAATCCGCGGTGTGGGAGACGATCACGATCCAGCGTCCGCTGCGCTTGGCCATCACGAAATTGGAATATCCCGCGCGGTACGGCCATTCGGACCCATCGCGTTTGCGAGCGCCGGTCATCGTCCAGTAATCGTCCACCACGGCGAGCTCGGGGCTGAGGTAGCGGATGGATTTCACCGCGTCCGTGCGATGCGTATTTTTGTAAAGGTCGGCGAAGAGTTTGGCATGTTCATCCTCGACGGCCTGGCGGCTGCCGAGCGNNCCGCCACAACCTGCTTCAGGGCCGCGTCTTCGCCGCTGTTTGCGGAGTCGTCCGCGGCCGCTGCACGCGCCAAACCGATCGCGAAAGGCGTCGCAAAGAGCAGAATCGCAATCGCCATAAATCGCCTCAGGTCCGGCGTGGCAGTATTTGCAAATCTCGTTTTCATGGTGTGCGCTCCTCGTTCCAACGATGGATTCGTTCGTGAATAAGGCAATCTACCCCTTAGGGTACACCAATCCCGTCTAACGAGTAACAACAGCGCTCGGATAAACCAGCTTCGGGCGGTCCTTGCGAAATTCCGCAACGCATCTTTTCAACATGCTGTGAAAAGTTCATGATAAGGATTCCGGAGGCGCCCATCATGAAAACGAGACTCCTTTTAATCGGGACCCTGCTTGCGTGTCTTCTCACGGTTGCCGGCCCTGCGCTTGCCCACCACGCCTGGCACGGATATGACATGGAAAATATCACGAGCGTGAAGGGAACCGTGACGCAATTCGATTGGAGCAATCCCCATGTCTGGATCAGTTTTGAAATGACGGACGACAAAGGCGCCGTGGAAAAATGGAGCGCCGGTGGCCCAAGTCCAAGCCGCATGGCCAATACCGGCTGGGGCAAGGAAACGCTGAAGCCCGGAGATCAGATTACCGCCGTCGGCCATCGCATCAAGGACGGCACGTACAACTTGCGCCTGGTGAAGGTGGTGATGCCGGATGGACGGGAACTGATCTGCTATGGCGGGCGCTGATGGCAGGCGTTTTGCGAATCCGAGCGTAACAGTGTAACGAACCAGCTGACAAAGAATCCCGGCAGGCGATCGCTGAGCGGGCCGGTAACAGGAATTGCACTGTTACCGGCCGCCCGGCTGAAAAAGCACGGAGGGTGGAAGTGATCGCCCCCTCGGGTAATGCCGAATAAAGAGCCGTCAGGCGCTCTTTCTACTTGCCATTTTGAGGGCCATGTAAAGCAACAATTGCTGATTGGCCTCATCGGTTCGGCCCAGGAATTGACGGAACTTCCTGAACATTCGGGCGTCTTTCCCTGTNNGGCGGTTTTTCTCCGTCGTACAACAATTCGTACATTGGAATTTCAAGAGCCCGGGCGAATTTTTCAAGGGTTTCGACAGCCGGAACGGTATGCCCGTTCTCCACGCGGGAAATGTAGCATCGGAGCAATCCCGTCCGTTTTTCGATTTCACCTTGAGATAATTTTTTCTCTTCACGCAGTGCTCGCAAGCGTTCTCCAACAATCATGGCATTTCCTCCATTGGATTTACTGTGAAGCGAATTCAACGACTCCACGAGAAGCGAAACATTTCTCGCGCTTTGGAAACCGAAAAATGGACTTAGTTCAAGAAATAGCGGGCGGAGAGGTATCTGTTGCGTGGTGCACTAGAGGCGACGAAAAAGCGGCTACTGGTTTGGTGCCAAAAACCGGCCAGACCGAAAACCTAAAATTGTTCTCGCGTTGCTGCGAACAGGGTATTGCCAACCATTCTTTTTCCAGCGGCGTAAAGGTTCCGCAAACGTGCTGGGCGGAAATTTGGAAGCTGTGGCCGCTGGGCGGATTGATCGCAGGGGGATCCGGGATCGTGTCTACTGCGGCGACAAAGAGCAGCAGGCAAATCAAATAAATGGCGTACTTAAATTTCAAATCGTCCTCAAACCCTAAGAACGCCGCTATTCAAGCGGGCGTCCCATTTTTGTGTCCGCGCATAATACACTTAATTCGGGATTGCCGTTACTTTTTTTACACCGGAACAGGGAATTTTCTCCATGGAAGCGATCTTTGGCAACGAGTAAACAGCGGGCTGGGACAATGTCCTTTACAGAAGGGGCCATAAGAGTTCTAGTCCTACCAGTCCGACAGGGTCGCGATTCATCAGCCTCGCTGCTCCGCTTTGACATTTCTAGTAGCACAGTGATATACGCTGATGCCACAGATACACCTCATAATATAATCTGCTTGGCGCTGCTAGATACTGTCGGCGGTTCGAAGCGCCGGGCGGGCCAGCAGGCTGTATTTCGATTGGCGATAGGGGTTTCGCATGAAAAAGTGGTTATTGGGCATGCCGGCGGGAATAGCCGTTCTACTCCTCGTCGCAGCTCCCGTTTTTGCCCACCATGGGACGTCGGCGTACGACACGACGAAATTGACGACCGTGAAGGGTACGGTAACGGATTTCCAGTTTAACAATCCCCACGTGATGATTTCTGTAGAAGCGAAGGACGACAAAGGCAAAATCGAAACGTGGACGAGCGAAGCAAACAGCCCGAATGTCCTGACCAGGCACGGCTGGGACCGGGACATTATTAAAAAAGGGGACCAAATCACGATTATCGGGAATCGCCCCAAAAATGGCGCGAAAACCTTGCGTCTACAGAAGGTCGTCCTGTCCAACGGTCAAGAGCTCGATCCAAATTCATTGCAGGACTAATGAGAGTTCTTTTTGATAAACATCGGGTGAACGTAGAACGAGTTAGGAGAAGCCCCGAAATGCGCAACCGTTTAATCGGGTTGGCCTTTGCCCTCTCGGCAGCCCTGGCCTGCTCTCCCTTCCTATTCGCTCAAACCGCTGGCCAGCAGGGAATGGCAACGGCTGAACCGCCGGCTGCCACATCGGACTTATCTGGACTTTGGATTCGACTGCGAGATCCCTCGCATTCCCCAATTAATCTTGATTTTGGAAATGCGATCTCCAGTATGACGCCTTGGGGGGAGGCGAAATTCAGGGCGGCCAATTCCGTATATCGCAGCTCCAGCCCCAGCACGGTTTTGAGCGATCCGATTTTTAGTTGTTTTCCGCCAGGTGTGCCGCGAATCTACATGCTCAACTTTCCAGTGCAGATCGTTCAGATTCCCGGCCAGGTGATCATGCTTTTTGAGTTCGATCACTTTGCGCGCCGAATCTACACGGATGGGCGTCCGCATGACAAGGATGCCGGTGCGCTATGGATGGGAGACTCCATCGGCAAGTGGGAAGGCGACACTCTGGTTGCCGATACGGCCAGTTTTAATGACAAGACTACACTCGATCGGGAAGGGTATCCACACAGTGACGCTATGCACCTCGTGGAGCGCATCCGGCGCGTTGACCATGATTCTTTGGTGATCGATTTAACCGTCGACGACCCGAAGGCGTATACGAAACCTTGGGCAGCAAAGCTGGTCTTTCAGCTAAGGCCGGACTGGAAAATCATGGAGCACGTTTGCGAAGACAACTCAAGCTTCCTCAATTTCAACAAGAAGGCCACCCAGTCGCCCAGGAAATAGGCAATCCCGCCTTAGAAATGGAAATACGCCCGAAGCATTTTGAGCGATAGCTTAAAATCAATCCATCCTGCTAAAATCTTGCATGCAGCGTTTGGTTGGTGTATTGCGGCCGTCCATGTATTCGAGATCCATTTTGGAGAAGACGATCGCGATCTCCTGGAGGCCCCTTCATTTACCTCGTCTCGCCTTACTTTTTCTCTTTTGGGGAGCTTTCGCCGCGACCTTAATCGGCTGCGGTGGAACTAGCACGGGCGTGACCAGTTCCAATCCGCAGCCGCTGGAAATTACAACAGCATCGACGCTCCCTTCCGCCGGATTGGGAACCGCCTATTCCACAACGCTGGCTGCAACCGGCGGCACCGCGCCTTACACTTGGAGCGTCAGCGCGGGCGCTCTGCCCGGCGGATTGACGCTTTCTTCGGCTGGCCTGTTATCCGGCAAGCCCACGGCGACTGGCGCATTCAGCTTTACTGCCAAGATCACTGACGCAGCAGCACAGATCGTCACAGCCTCCATGCAGATCGCCGTCACTCAGGCGCCGTTGACGATCACCACCACGACCTTGCCAAATGGCCAATTGAACGTGGCGTATTCGGCGACACTCACCGCTGCCGGAGGAAACACGCCGTACACTTGGTCCCTTCCGTCGGGCACGCTGCCTGCGGGTTTATCGCTGAACGCATCGACGGGCGCGATCACCGGTACGCCCACGCAGATGGTTATCAGCAGCCCGCTCACTTTCGAAGTGGCCGACTCCACCAGCCCTACCGCACAAACGAAAAGCGCCAACCTGACGCTGACAATTTCAAACATCGGCGTCACTCTCTCTCCAAAGCGTGGCGGCGTCACGGCAACGCAGCAGGCTCCATTCACCGCATCAGTCATCAATGATGTTGGGTCGGCAGGCGTCAGCTGGACGGTTTCGGCGGGAGGAACACTGAGCGGTCAGACAACCACGGCGGCATCGTTCAGTGCGGCGACGGCGGGTGTTTACACGATTACGGCGACGAGCATCGCGGACGTAACTAAATCCGCATCCGCAACTATTGGCGTGACCAATCTGGCCGGAGTGTTCACGTATCACAACGATCTTTCGCGTGACGGCAGCAATCCCAGCGAATATGCGCTCACGACTGCGAATGTTACTGCGGCAACTTTTGGAAAAGTTTTTTCCTGCACCGTCGACGGGGCGATTTATGCGCAACCCTTGTGGGTCGCCAATCTCACGATAAACGGCGCGAGCCACAACGTGGTTTTCGTCGCGACGCAACATGAGAGCCTCTACGCGTTTGACGCAGACGCGAGTCCCTGCTTGATGCTCTGGCACGCGAGCCTCATCGACACAAATCACGGAGGGACCACGGGAGAGACCTCCGTGCCCTCCGGTCCAACCGGTAATCTTGTTGGTGAGGGGTACGGCGATATAACGCCGGAAGTGGGCGTCACAGGCACGCCGGTCATCGATCCCGCGACGAACACGCTCTACGTTGTCTCCAAGTCAGTCATCCCGTCCGGCCCGACTTTTTTTCAAAGAATACATGCGATTGATCTTCTTACCGGGAATGAAAAGACCAGTAGTCCGGTGACGATTGCGGGAACGTATCCGGGAACGGGTGACGGCGGAACGATCACAACTTTCGTCGCACGCGGGCAAAATCAACGGCCGGGTCTCGCGTTGGTCAACGGGACGGTTTACATCACCTGGGCCTCTCACGAGGACACTCCTCCCTACTACGGCTGGGTCATGGGGTACAAGGAGGCGAATCTGGCGCAAGCTCCGATGATTCTGAATCTAACTCCCAATGTGGGCTATGGAGGAATCTGGATGGGAGGCGCAGCGCCCGCCGCGGATTCCAGCAATAATCTTTATCTCATCACTGGGAACGGGATATTTGATGCCACGAACTCGACGGGGCCTACTAACGATTACGGAGATTCGTTTCTGAAGCTCACCAGCGGATTGAACGTGTCGCAGTATTTCACTCCTTCGGATCAGGCGAACGATAACGCGGATGATCAGGATTTCGGTGCAGGAGGCGCGGCGATTCTTGTGGATAATCTTTCCAGTCTGGC
>PMOP01000100.1 GCA_003161495.1 Acidobacteriota bacterium
CCAGTCACCAGTCACCAGTCACGGCTCATCATGCGAGTAATCGCCGGCAAATACCGGAGCCGGACGTTGCGCAGCTTGAAGGGGCAGATGCTGCGGCCGACGAGCGACCGGCTGCGGGAAACGTTGTTCAACATTTTGCGTGCGACAGTGGACGGCGCGACGTTTGTGGATCTTTACGCGGGTACCGGAGCGGTGGGGATCGAAGCGCTTAGCCGGGGCGCGCATCACGCGATTTTTGTCGAGCAGCACGCGCCCGCAGTCGAACTGATTCGCCGCAATCTGGAATCGTTGGGAATCGGAGCGGAGGCGGAAATTCTCGGAATGAATGTTGCGCGCGCAATCGAGGGCCTGGAGGCGCGCCGCGTGCATGCGCAATTTATTTTTCTGGATCCGCCGTACGCCGCCTATGCGGAATATGAAAGCACGCTCGAAGCGCTCGGAGAATCGACCTTGGTCGCGCCCGAGTGCCGCGTGATCGTGGAGCATTTGAGGAAGCGCGAACTTCCCGAGCGAGCGGGAGGACTGGAGCTTGCGCGGGTGGTCGAACAAGGGGACGCGGCGCTCAGCTTTTACAGGCTGGCGCTGGCTGCGTAGTGTGCCTTCGGCGAGTCGCTGTGCGTCGGATCTCGCTTCCGATTCTTAGCTTTTTCGATTGTCCCTGACTACGGCGTCCTTCAGGTCAACGCCGTCCATCTTGACGTCGGTGAGGTCGATTTCCCGGAAGCTGGCGAGCGCCAGATCCGATCCGGAAAAATCCGCGCCGCGAAGATTTGCCTGGCGCAGAACCGTCCCGCGCAAAATCGTTTTATGCAATTTCGCGGACCGCAGATCCCCGCGAAAAAGTTCCGTGCCGCTCAAATCGGCCTCGCTTAAATCCGCGCCTTCCAATTTCGTTTCCGTGAAATCGCAATTTCGCAAGTCCGCTTTTCGCAAATTCGTTTTGCTCAAATCCGCAAAGCTGAGTTTACTCCCGCGCAGGTCGGCCTTCTGAAGGTTGGCTCCCACCAGGTTCGCGCCGGTCAGATCGCGTTTTCGCAAATCCTGGCCGGAAAGATCGGCGCCGGAAAGATCGGCGCGTTCGCCGCCGGGATGTCCTTTGTGAAATTTCTCGTGCGCCTCCAGAATATCCTTCAGTTTCTTGCCTTTGTGTCGAATGGTCTCCGCCTTCCTCGCCCGCCCGCCGGCCGCGCCGCTGAACCATCATGCCGTCGGCTCCGATGCCTTGCGCCAAATGGATTCGAGTGAGCTTCCATTCTACAGAAATCGGAGGGGCGCGCAAACTGCCCGGGGCGCTGCGCGTCTGAGTCCGGGGGCTAACTCTAACGGCTCACCTGTACCTCCCGAGAATCGTCTGGGTCTGGGCTCACCCGTATAATTTTAGATATGGATACCGAGTCGCGCATCACTCCCGATCGAGCCGTCCTGGTTGGTTCCATGCTCGCGGCTCTGGCCTATTTCCAGGACGTCCGTTACGACTTTATTCTGGATGACATTTCGCTGATCCTGCTAAACGAGAACATCGCCTCGTGGCGGAATTGGAAGACGGCATTCGTGCACCAGATTTTCGACGGGAAGGCTCTCACGGTGCCGGTCGTATCCGCGGCAGTGCACTATCGTCCGGTTTACAAACTGTGGCAAATGCTGAACGAGCATGTGTTTGGATCGATCCCTCCCTGGTGGCATTTCACCTCCCTGCTGCTGCACATTGTCGTGACCCTGTTAGTTTACCAAGTAGGTATTAAGCTGGTAAGAGACCGCTGGACCGCCGCCTTGGCGGCGCTGCTGTTTGCCTTCCATCCCATTCATGTGGAATCCGTGGCTTACATTACCGCTTCGACCGATCTACTGGTTGCCCTCTTCGCCCTGATTTCATTTCTCGCGTATTTTCGATTCCGCGAGGAAGGCGGCTCGCTCGCCTATTTCTTTGTTTCGGTGATAGCGGCGGCCCTGGCGATGATGTCGAAGGAAACGGCGGTGATGTTTCCGTGGTTGCTGGTGTCGTACGAGGCGCTGCGAGAGTCCCGGCCAGGCCTGCAGCCGGCGTGGAAGAGATTTGCCTGGACACTGCCATTTTTCGCCGTCGTGGGCGCTTACATTGGCGCACGCGCGTTGCTATTCGGCTTGAACGACGGACCCGGCCCAGGCGGCAATCGTATCAAGGCTCTCCTGGATATCCCGCTGGTACTGGTAACGTATCTTCATCTTCTTTTGTGGCCTTTCCGGTTGAGCTTTTATTATCCCTCGGAATGGTCTTCGCAATGGACTGTTCTGAAGGGCGTTGAAGCTGCCTTGGCGGTTGGGGTGGCGATTTTCCTGTGGAATCGCTATCGGGACCGGAGCGGTATTCGATTGCAGATCGTGTGGACTGCGATACTGTTTGTGCCAGCGCTTCTTGGCGTTTATGCGTTTGTGCGCGAGGACTGGATCCACGACCGGCACATGTACCTAGTCTCCGTACCTCTCTGCCTCATTGCCGCCACGTTGCTGACCGATTCGAGATGGCCAGCGAAGGCCTCCGTCATAGCGAGTTCACTGGTGCTGGCGCTCCTCCTGTTCGAAACGGCTATTCAATTGCCGCGATTCAGTGATGATGCCACGATTTACGCCGCATCATTGGAAGTGGCCCCGCGCAGTTTGCTTGCCCATACTTATTTCGCGCGCGCGTTATGGTTGTATGGACGCCATGAGGAGGGCCTGCGCGAATTTAAAATCTCCACGGAACTCGCACCGCAATCGTGGCGTACACACGAAGGATATGCGACGGCGCTCGCTGAGGAGGGTCGTA
>PMOP01000108.1 GCA_003161495.1 Acidobacteriota bacterium
TTTTGTTTCTTCTCTTTTCGATTGACCACGCGAGTTCTACAGGACTGCGCTGAGTCGCGTTGTGAGTAAAGTGCGCCGACCGGGGCTCAGTAGCCCAGGCTTCCGGCCTGTCCAATTTAAAACCTATCAGCTCATGACCGGTTCCAACTCCGGCTCGGATACTTTTGGCTTTGCCGGGATCGAGGCGCTCGTGGCCACTCGCACGGTGGCTGCGCGCGCATGACGCCGCGGCGGTGCGGGAATGGCCGCGCCGTAGCCCTCGCGGTGAAACGCGATGCACCCATCCTTCTCGTCCCAATCGATTACCAGCATGTCTCCGAAACGAATCTGTTCGGTTGCGAGAAGATTTGCCAGCGGAAATACGACGTGCCTCTCGATGGCGCGTTTCAAATGGCGCGCGCCGTACTTCAAATCCGTTCCTTCTTCGAGCAAATATCTCTTCGCCGGCGCCGTGGCTCGAAACAAAAATTGGCCTTTCCCTGTTTCCAACACTCTCTTCTGCACCAGGCCCAGCTCGATTTCCAGAATTTGTTCCAACTGCTCGTGACGCAGCGGGTGAAAAACGACGACCTTATCCAAACGGTTCATGAACTCCGGCGAAAACTTCTTCTTCGCCGCCGCCTCCGCCGTCCGTCCCACTTTCATATCCAGCTTGTCTTCGAGCCTGTCCGCCGGCTGCACAAATCCCATTCCGCCCGTCATCAACTCCATGATTTCTCCGCCGCCCAGGTTCGAGGTCAGAAAGATCATGGTCTGCGACAGGTCCACTCGCCGGTTGTCTCCGAGCGTCAGCGTCGCTTTGTCCAGAATGCCCAAAAGCAATTGCCACAAGGAGTCTGAAGCCTTCTCAATTTCATCGAACAGCAAAAAACTCAGTTTCAATTTGTCGGTGTGATGCTTCGCAAGTTCTTCCTGGGTAATGATCGGATGCGTCTCCCGGTGCCCAAGGTATCCTGGAGGCGAGCCGATCAGCTTGGCGATTTCGTGCGAGTGCTGAAACTCCGCGCAATCTATTTTGATGACCGCGCGCGGGTCTCCGAACAAAATCTCCGCCGCTGCTTCCACGATCCGCGTTTTGCCCGAGCCCGTTGGCCCGAGAAACAGCAGGTTCCCCACCGGCCGTCCGGCGGAGCTCATTCCCGCGCAGAAGACCTGGTACAGGTCCACAAGCGCGCGGACTCCCTCTTCCTGGCCGACGACCTTGCCTTTGAGGGCGGCTTGAAATTCCTGTGACTCCACGCTTCTCAGTGTGGGGTCCAGTGGTTGTTGCGCTGCGCGATTGCTCATGACCATTCTCCTACCGGGATTTCCGGTCCGTTAACACGCCCCGATGAGGAGCGCGATCAAACTGGTCGAGTTTGACTCCTACGGTGGAGTGCAGCAGACGGAGCTGCGTAATAATTTCCTGGCCTGCTTCGGGCGAATGCGACACGTCCAACAAGGGTGGAAACAGATCTGCCAGATCGAGGTTGAGATTGCGTAAGGTGGATACCAGCTTTTGAACCTGATTGGACTCCGGATCGTACAACTCTACGCGATTATTCACCTGCTCGCGCAATTCGTTCCAGTTGACTTCCACGAAGGGATACGTACGGGAGACTTGCCTCATTACATCGTCGGTGATGCGGGGCCGTTCGCCGAGCTTGGCCAGGTGCAACTGTTTGACCCGGTCGCCCTCGCGGACGTTATGCACCAGGTAAAAAGTGTTCCCTTTGCGTCGTAGAAAAGCCATAAATCGCTCCCCGCTCCGACATCGAGTCTGTAGTGTATTGTTCTTCCACTACGTATGTCAATTGCGATGTCGAATTCTTGTGCAGGTTGCCTCGTATTAGTAACTCCCCTCGCCCTCCTTCGAACAGCATTCGCAATGCATCCCCGTCCCCTTTTTAGACGCTCCGGGGATTCTTCTGTTTCACTTTGGAATGATCTACTGTTCCCAATTACTTAGATGCAGAACTTCTCTAAAACGATGGTAGCGCTGCGCCGGCGGCTCGCGTCGCGCGGCAATTCGGAAGAGGAAAGCGGCTTTGTTGCTTCAAACGAAACCCGTTACAATTGCATATTATAAAAAAATACCATGAATTGGAATCCTATTTACGTGCTGGTGAAAAAAATTCCGCGCGGCCGCGTCATGACATACGGGCAGCTCGCCAAAGCCTTGCGCCTCCCCGGAGGGGCGCGGACCGCCGGCCGGGCCATGGCCGCAAGCCCCAGCGATCAAGGCGTTCCGTGGCATCGCGTCGTGGGCGCGGGCGGCAGGTTGCTCATTCGCGAGCCATACGCCTCGCTGCAGCGCAAGCTGCTCGAATCGGAAGGGCTGGCGCTGGCCGAAAAGCGAATCCTGGATTTCAGAAATTATGAATGGAATCCCTCCGAGGGGCGCCGCCGTGGCGTGGTGAAAAAGGAAAAACGCGGGTGAAGCGAATCCTCAATCAATTTATTTGCGTGATAAAACGAAATTCAACTAAAAAACGTGGCACTGAAACAGCCCGGCTTGTGGGACTAGGAGTTCTAGTACTATCAAGGCAACAAATATTACCTATTAGACATAGTAGTCTATCGCCATATGTTAATTATCTTAATGTATAAAAGTGAACATACGGGAGGTCCCTCAATATCAGATAAAGATGGCCATATGCCGGGGCTGCCCTTAAAAAAAGCGGTCCCAAAGTCGCGCGGAGAAAATGTCTGAGCCGATGGGAGGGGCGACGAAGGACAGTATGGCGCAACTCCGTGGGGCAGCGTGCACCCCGCTACAGACCCCGGCATATTACCAAAATCCACCCAAAGAGAACAAACAATGAACACCTTTGAAATAATCCAGCATCCGCTGGACTGGCTTTCTTTCACCGGGAGTGTGGCGGGGTTGGACGAGATAGGGCGGGACGCAGCCGACCAGCTGTTGACAATGATCGGGGACATGCAGTTCTGCAAAGGCGATATACGGGGAACGTGTGCTCGCTATTTCTTATTCATCGATACGGAATGGTTTTGTAAACTTTGCCTTGCGGCGAACATTGACTGCAGGAAATTACAAAATTATTTGTTGAGCATCGAGAAGGGATCGGCGGGCGAATTGGACGAAGCCTTCGATGATCCGCAAGGGTCCTTTTGTTTTCCGAAATACGAGGAGACGGCAACAGGCGCACTCTGCGCGGCGGCGGAAACCCAATCTGAAACCCGATCTGAACCCCTACCTCAGGAGAATGCCAAAAATGAAAGTCACAGCGCTGGAGCGGAGCCGTCTATAAAGAAGCCCGCGCCAAAAAGTATTCGCGCTTTAAAAAAGAAGGAACGCTTCGGTTAACCAAGGAAAATAGTTCTCTCTTTTGTTCCGGTGCCCACGGGTACTTCGGGTGCAATAGTTCCGATCCCGCGCCTGCGCGCCAGCATCCTATTCGTTAAATCACAGATTCAATGGGGTTGTTCCCTATTGAACAGTTTCAAATAGTGGGGCCGATTACGATGGTGGTGATGCACCTCCCCAAATTGCATGGTAGCGGACGCTTTCCGATAAAGGATCTTGAGGAATGAATACTCACCATGCGCGTTTGAGACATGTGCTCGTGGCAATGCTGCTCTGTTGTTCGTTATTGACTGCAGGTGTTCTCCACGGGCAAGACACTCCGCCAGCAGAGACGTCCGCGACGCCGAACGATTCCGTACAAACCGGTGGAATTCACGAGGATGATAGCGATGTCTCCCTGCGCCGGCTCCCCGCAAACTTTCTCAAGGATCAGAAGAATCTGTGGCTTTTTCCCGAAAAACTCGCGCAGGGGCACTATTGGCTGCCAACCATTGCGGTGGTCGGAGTTACGGCGGGGCTGTTGGCCGCGGATCCGCATGACGTTTCCTATTTCCGGACCACAACAACCTTTCATGGCTTCAATAGCGTGATGAATGAAACAGCCTCTACCCTCGAGATCGGCCTTGTACCAGCCGCGTTCTACATCATAGGGCGGACAACCGGCCACCCTTACGCGGAGAAGACAGCCCTGCTTGCTGGAGAAGCGGTCGCTGACAGCCTCGTTGTCTATGGCGTCATAAACGCCGTGACACGCAGGCTTCGGCCCTCGGACATTCCCGCGCAAGGCCCGTATTCCGACACATTCTTCAAGAACAA
>PMOP01000347.1 GCA_003161495.1 Acidobacteriota bacterium
TCGGATTGCGAAACGGCCGCGGCGCTCGCGGAAAGCAAAGTTCTGGACGTCCCAGTCCCTGTGCCGTGTGCGTCCGAACCGGAATGGATGGAGGTGCGTGAACTTTCGAGTACAACTGCGTTCGATTCAGGCGCCACCGTCGAACTCAGCCCTGCATTGCCGATGGAACAGGCGCCGATCTCACTCTCTCCCTTCCTTAACGTGGTCAAACCGAAAGAAAAGAGCGACCGCTTACCAGTTTCCAGTCGTTCCCAGGTGTTTGATCCTGCGAAAGTTGCGCATCGTCCTACCACGGTGAAGACGGCAAATTCAGCTCCCGTTAACTCCAGACGGACGAGGCTTCCGGACCCAGGCATTTCGTGGGCGAATCACGGTAAAAGGTGGAAATTGTATTTCCTGTCCGCCATGCCTTTGGCGCTCTGGAAGCAGGAGGCTGCGACTTCATTGCTTCGCCTCAAGCGTTCTCTTCAATCGGTTGGAGCGTGGCCCCGGCCTTTGCCCGCGAGAAGGAGAAGATTTCAGTCTTTAGCTAGCCCAACACAATGGCGGCGAAGTGCGGCACTTCTGTACAATTGGCTGCAGCAACCCTTCGATCCCGTGCAATTATTTCGCCTTCCCTATTCGTGGTTATTTAAAGGGGGGCGCAACGTTAGCCAGAAAAAGGGCGGACGAACCTTGGCTATGAACACCGTTGCCGGACGGCAAGGACGGATCGTTGGGAATTCGAGGACGCGAGCAGGCCTTGGAAAGATCTGAACGCCTCAAAATATCTGGAATTGTGCGAACCTGCCGGCATTCAAATTCAGAGGAAATTAAATTATGGAACGGCAAGAAGGGGCAAAAGCACTCGCCTCAGCCCTGAAAATCGAGTCCTTGTTTCCCCTTCCCACCATTCACGAAGCATATTTTAAATGGGTGCGCCAAACTGAAACTGTCTACTTTTGCACACTTGCAAAACTAAGTCTTACCGCTTTCCGCCCACTGTTTTCGGGAACTGTAATCCTCGTATTTCATACACACCCTAGAGATTTTTGAGAACTTTGTTCAACGACTGGTGGATCTCAATTCCCCCATCGTAACTAATAAAGCCCTTCTTCCTGAATCGATTCATGAAGAGATTGACTCGAGGGCGCGTGGTCCCGACCATCTCCGCCAAAACTTGATGACTCAGAATGGGAATCTCAACGACCGCCCGGCCGTTCTTGTGCAGGTGCGCCAGCCGAATAAGGACGCGCGCCAGCCGCTGTTCCGCGGAGGAAGTCAGTAGTTCCGCAACATGATCTTGATATTTCTTGACGCTGGCCAGCAGATAGGCCACCAGTGAATTTGACGCCTTATTATTTTTTTTGCGAAGCATTTCGAGCATTTCGGATTTCTGGATGGTGCGGATTGAACTGGCGGTCAACGCAACTGCAGTGGACATCCGAAGAGGATAGCCTGCCAGGCAAAGCTCGCCAAACATATCCCCCACTCCCAAGATGGCGGTAACCGCCGACGGTTGAAGTTTCGATCGGGTGGTAAGCCGCACCCCACCTTCCTGGATGTAGAAAAGTGTGTAAGCTGGAGCCCCTTGTGTATAGATATTTTGCTTGCGCCGAAAGCTCGAGATTTTGCCGCCCAGGCTGGCTCCGGAAGAGAAGCCAGCAAGGTGGGAAACCGTGCTTTTCATATGTCACTCCTAAGGGACGCGCAACAGCCGGCGGGGTAAAAGTCCGATCGCTATGTCGTCACGCGTCCATCACAAAAATATTTAACACATGGCCTGACTTGTCCCGGCGCGCTATACGCTGGCTGTCCTGCCGCTTACGAAATGCAGAACAAGCAGGATCAAGCCCACAACCAGGGCGATGTGAATCACAGCAGAAGTTACGTGAAACGCAAAAAATCCAAGCAACCATAAAACAATTAAAACAGCGGCGATAATCCCAAGCATGTTTTTATCTCCTTCGTTCCGAGCGCAAGAACATCCACTATCTTGTTCCACTGAATTGTGCGGATGCCTCTTCGTGCGCGGGAGAACACTGCATAGACAAAAGATTATTCCTAGAGGAGAGGGGTGGCTGTTCCTTTCTGAACACTTCCGTTTTTATATTGCACAGCCGTCTTTGAAACCCCATTGGCCTTCCTGCTCCAACTCGTCGCGTGAGAAATCGGATTTCGCCTCGATCAGCGCGGCAAGGGGCGTTCGTGAACAGTGTTCAATATTGAACAGATTTCAATGACTGGATCATTCATCTTGCTTTTCTGAAGCGTGCGGGGCAATTCAAGCGGCCCGCCATCTTCGTTGCTTCAGCATCTTCAGTTGTGAGGACTCGTTTTACGATGGGAATCGCCGTCAAGAACCAGAATCCATGGGCCTTATTCGGATTTGGCTGTCCACCACTGACTACGGGAAATTGCTAACGTCCAGTCCATACTTATGGAGGTAGCCAATGACGATTTCGGGAATCGACGTGTTGTTTGTCGGGCCGGGCTTTCATGATACTCAGGTCCTCACGGACAGAATGCGCCGGTGGGGATTCCGTTGCCACTTTGCCAACAGTGCCCGCACAGCGCGCGAACTGGTCGATTCCGTGAAAGTTGATCTGGTGCTCAGCAAAATAGGTCTGCCCGATGGAACAGGCTTTGGCCTGGTGGCGGATTTGTCCGGGCTCCCGGTTACAGCGTTCCTATGTTTGCCGGTCGAGGACAGCTGTTTTTGGATACCCGCTATCGACAGCGGGAACGAATGTCTGGGGAAGCCGGCCCTTCGCCCATTGGAGTTTTTGAACGCGCTGGAAGAAATGTCTCGATGTATCCCGCTCCAGTCACAAGTGCATTAGAAGACTCTCAAACATTCAAAACTGGAATCGGCACTGCGCAGATGATTGCGTAGGCGTGTGTCCTAAGTCGATCGCCATAGGGGCGGCATCCCGTAACCAGAAGGTCCGCCTTGGTCTGCTTTGCGGCGTGGCAGAGCACCTTCGGCACGTCGCCACTTCCGATAAAAACCTCCGCCTTGATATTCATGTTCCGCTGAAGTTCCGCGATATGCCGGACGGCGTCGCTGACAAGCGCGTCTTTCCACTTCGTATTCACGTAGCTGCCGCCAGGTCCCCAGGACTCGACCCCCGGAGTGACGTAGGCGAGCGTGAGGCAGGCGCCAAATTCGGCAGCGATGTAGGCGGCCCATTCCACGGCTTTGCGATCCTGGGCAGTGAAGTCAAGTGCGCAAAGCACGCTGCGAATTTCAAACTTTTGCGATTGCGATTCTTTGCCGTGGCAGCCCGTCCAGATTGGACACTCCGTCCCGTGCTGCCATTTTATCGCGGCACTGCCCAGAAGGAATTGGTCGAACGTGTGGCCCCGGGACGGCATCATGATCAGGTCCGCTTTTACCTCCTGAGATGTCTGCACAATCACCTTGGATGCGCCGCCCTTGGCGAGTACGCGCTGAATGGGAAGGCCGTCAAGCTCCGGCCCGAGAGTCTGGTCCCGTTCGTTTTGGGCCGCCTTGATTATTTCCGCGACCATATTCCAGCCGGCGAGATGGGAATTATCCTCCGGCACACCGGCGGCATGACTCAGCATGGTCACCACATGCATCATCACCATCTCGGAATGAAAATGGTGAGCCAATGTGGCAGCCTGATGGAGCACAGGCAACGACGCGTTGGGGAAATCAACCGGGACAAGAATCTTTTTAAGATTCATGATCTAGCACCCGCCGGAAATTTCAATTCCCTCTGACGTATGGGCC
>PMOP01000472.1 GCA_003161495.1 Acidobacteriota bacterium
CTGGTGACTGGTGATTCGTGACTGGTGATTCGTGATTCGTCTCGTGATTCGTGATTTGTGATTCGCGAGGTGTGGCCGGCCCCGCAGTTGTGGCGCCGGCATCTTGCCGGCGATTTTCCAATTCGCCGCCAGCAACGGCACCTATCGCGGAATTTGCGCCCGCGGAGTTTCCCGCCTCTTGCCTTCTGTCTCCTGCTTCCAAACTCTGCCCCATTCCCGCCAGCACCTTGGCCGCTTCCGCAAACATCGACCGAAACGCCGCCGGATTCGCACGCGCCAACTCCGCCACCACTTCCGATTGCGCCCGCGCATCCCCAGAAAAAATCGCCGCGTCAATCCTGTCCACCGACTGCGTAGCGTCGCGCAGCGTCAACACATCCTTCACCCCGCCAGGCAATAATTCCTTAATCGCTCGCGCCTCCTCCGGTGAAGCAAATGCCGCGCGAAATTCCTGATGCTCCCGCCAAAGCTGTTGCGCCTCGCCGCCATTCCGAGGATCCGCCGCCACCACCCGCATCCACTCCGGCATCTGAGCACCAGGTGCCTTCCCTGCCGCGCTATCTGGAGCGCTGTCATTCCGAGGGCCGCCTTTGCCCGAGGAATCTCTCTGCGTATCTGGATTGTTGGCGTCATCGATCGAAGAGAGATTCCTCGCTTCGCTCGGAATGACATTATTCGTTTTTGTGTCGCTTACACCAACCGGCTCGATCCCAAGGATCTCTTCGTCGGTAAGGTACACCGCGCCAGCCGCCGGAGCGCCCGCCACGCCCGGAGCTACATCCGTCCCAGCACAATCCAAATCCACTTGCGTTCCTGTGCTCATAGGTAACTCCTGTTGGATTTACGTGAGGTCTTATATAGTTAAGCGTTCACATTTGCCTTTATTTATGCTGGAATTACGAACCATGAAGATCGCGAGAGTGTTTGAATCTACTTTTAAAGAGCTCTACGGAAAGCCTGTTGGGGCGTGTGGATGGGCTATGGCTCATCTCTCGTATTTAATTTCGGCAAACCTCATTTGGAAATCCGTGAACCGGTTGTCGCCGGCCCTAAGGCTTCCAAAAGGGTACGCGAGTTCCTGGCGAGGCGCAGCGCCCGAGTTAAAGGTGATTGGGTGCTATGGATCTATGGTTGTGATTGGGAGATTTTCCGGAACGGCAAAAGATTTCTGAAGAGTTCCTCTCCCGACGAAAGAATAGAAAGAGCCGTGCGATTTTTGGACGGCGAAAAATTGGTTCGATTCACACTTGTGCCAAGAGGGCTACATTGCATCTTTGAGTTTGACTTGGGTACGATTCTGAAGACAACGCCATTTAGCAGGACGCACGAACAGTGCTTGCTATACGAACCGACTGGCAAGGTCTTATCGCTCAGGGCGGACAAGCGCTATTCCCATCACCCATCAAATCGCGCAGACAATCAGAAAGATTGGAAATCCTTCCAACGCTAGGTTCCAACGCCTTTCCCCGGCGGCGGAGTTGTAGCGGCCCCATCGGCATTTGTTTGTTGCGAAGCGTAAGCCAGCCCAATCGCCCGCAAATGAGCCTCCGCATGCGTGCGCACATTGGCAAACCCCACGGGATTTTCGAGGTGGGCAACTTGGCCAGCCTCCGAGTTTGCCCACCTGCGGCACTCCTCGAGCTCGATGGCATGATTGTCGAAAAGTAAATCCACGGGGACCGATGGCGCTAACGTGGCGCCGGCATCTTGCCGGCGATTTTCTTCACTATCTTTAGCGACACCCGCCGCCGGGACGCCGGCGCCACGGCCACCTGCCACAGCTATTGGAGCGCCCGCCAAAAGCAAATCTATCTCCCGCAACTGCTTGTTGCGCGAATCCTCTCCCGGCACGACCAGGTCCGACAAGCCAAGCAAACCTTTCACGAAACCGATATTCGCGGGATCGGCGAGCGCCTGCTGGATCATCGGATCGGACGACGCCATCAACTGTTGCACCACGGCGCGCTGCTGCGATTTCTGGCGCGGAAAAGTTTCGTCGCTTTCGGGATGCGCCTGAATGTTGCCCTTCAAATCCGCCAGGCGAACCCAGCGCGACTCGAATTCACCGCCCGGACCAAGGATCGGAATCTCCGCGTCCTCGGGACGATTTTTGCGGAAGCAATCGACCGAAAGCAGCATCACGTCGGAATAAAATGTTTTCAAGCGCCGCCACACGAGGCCGAGTCGTCCAAGCGCCTGATCGCGCGCCATTCCGTAACCCGTCGCGGTTTTTTGCGAGTCCATTTCTCCGCCAAACACGGCGGGAAAAAGCCCGGTAAGAAATTGCGCGACCGGCCCCATCAATTCCTGCTGGTGGCGCACGAGGTCGGGAGGAACCTGCGCCGGCGCGGGCTGAAAAAATCCCGCGGACAGCGGCTGCCCGGGACGCGAGCGCGCCGGATAATGCGCCGCGGGCTCGGCCGTTTGATTCGCGAGCGCGTCAAAATCGAGCACCTGCGGATCGGCGTAAATCGGCGGGATGCCGTACTCGTACGTCTCCGCCTGAATATTGGAGAGCGTGTTGTAGCGTTCCTGAATTTGCACCAGTGAATCGCCCACCGACGGCCGGTTCTGCCCGTCGCCCGGAAGCGCGTGCATGACGCGCCAGCGATCGTCCATCGATTCGTTGCGCGATTCGCAATACGTGTCGCCGGCGTAGGCGACGTAGCAGCCGTCTGGAAACAGCGCCAGCAGCGCGTCGCGCACCGATTTGTCTTCGATCGCGTAGAACGACCACGGCCGAATCCACGTCCGCGAAAACGTAATCAAATTAAAAAGCGCGTCGCCCGGATGCGTCATTGGCAATCCCTGCGAAATCGCCACGCGCGTCGACCGCGCATACACTTCGTCCGCCGATTGTGGCCCGCCCATCTGAATTTTGTCCGCCGCGTGCGGATAGCTCGCTTTCAATTTCGCGCGGTGCACCTCCATCGACCACTGGAGATACGGGTACTCGTACATTTCATTCGCCCACACCGGCGTGTTCAGCTCGAGTCCGCCCACCACGGAAATTACTTCCTGCCCGTTCGCCACGCGCCGCACTCCGGTAATCAGCGGAACCGCCACGCGCGCCGCCGGCTTGAAATGTTCCGGGCCAAGCGCCCCGCCGCAGTTTTTGCAAATCACGGGAGGAAGCAAGCTCGCTGTGACTGTTGACTGAAGATTGGTGACGGGTGACTGGTGACTAGTGACTGGTGATTCGTTCAAACCAGAGCTGGATTGCGCCGCGCTGCTGTAGCTCGGGTCTTCAGACCCGAGGCTTTTCTGCGCGCCACCATCCAAATCCCCGCCTCTGAAGAGGCGGGCTACAGCAGGATTTCCTGCCTCTGTGCCTACTGCCTCCGCGCCTGCAGCCTCGGAACTTACTTCCTGCTCCGCGCCGCACTCCGGGCACACGTACGCATCGTCGCCGAGCGCGACGTAATGTTCCTCGATCACCGGCTCGTCGTGCGAACCGAATCGCTGCGCGTCGGCCACGTACCGAACGTAGCCGCCAATTTTTCCGTCGGTCCACAGATAAAACGCCACGCCGGTCAGCAAATGCTGCACGCGATTATTCTGCTCGACGAGGTCGCACACCTGCGAAGCCGCGCGCGCCGCCGTGATGTCTCCGATCGACTGCGCCGACTGCGGATAAAATCGCGTCGCCGGCACATCCTGGCTGAGAATGGAAATGAACGAAAGCCCGAAGGCCTGATAGAGATTAGTCACGAACTGGTAACGCGGCATTTCCGCCGCCGCGCTGTCATCATACAGTTTCGATTCGTACGGCAAATTCCAAGTCATGTCCTGCGGATTCCACCACGCGTATTGCAATCCCTGCCAGAACAACCGCGCCTGCCGGATCCGCCGAATTTCGTGCCGCCGCGCCACCATTCCTTCTTCGCGATACTGCACGACGAGCTCGCGCAGCGCGTTCACCAGGTCCGGCCGCAACTCCTCAAGCCGCTCGTTGTTCGGCCCCAGCGCCAGCTTCGCCAGCGCTTCCTGCGCATTCGCCGCCGGCTGCTTGCCATCAATCCCCAGCGGAGCGCGCGCAGCATGCGCGCCCAGAGAAACCGTTCCACCCTGCGCGGATTGCGCGCCATCGAGCGGCGCGACAAACCCGTCGTTCAGCGCCTCGCTCTCCCCGTTCAAGATCGCAAGATCATTCAAATTGTCATTAGGTTTCGTCATATTCTTCTTTAGTGGCGCATGCTTCAGCTTGCGGGGTTTGGTGCATGCAAGGTCGAGCGTGGCGAACAAATTAGGGATTGGCGAGCACCATCGCTCGTGCCGGGACCAAACCCCACAGGCTGAAGCCTGCGCCACTAAAATGTGATAGAACTCTTACAGGTAAATGGAGGCAATCATGCTCTGGTGGATCATCGTCGGACTCATCGCAGGTTTCCTCGCCGGAAAAGTAATGCGCGGCGGCGGCTTCGGCATCTTGATCGACATCCTCGTCGGCATGGTCGGCGGCGTAATCGGCGGCTGGCTATTTGGCATGCTGGGAATTTTTCCCGGCGGCGGCCTGATCGGCTCGATCCTCGTAGCGTTCGTGGGCGCCTGCATCCTTCTCTGGCTCGTGCGCCTGATCAAGAAAGCTTGAACGTCAAAACGCGACACACACGAATCACCCGGCCATCCCGCCCCGTTGTCGGCGTTGTCATCCGGTCAGTAGAGAAGCCACTTTTTTGTGGGTCATGGCTTTAGGCATGACATAAAGCCTGCACATTTCAGGGGTTTTAACCCCTGAGGCTTCCCTTATTTCTCCGCCGCGCCGTTGCCAATGGAACTCTTCCCCGCCGCCATTTCCCTCTCGCGCGCGATCTGCGTCCAGGTGCGCCGCCGCACGGGAGAAAGCCCCACGACGCCGCGCTTAGCATCTTCCTCCAGCGAGATCGGCGGAAATCCCGCCGTGCCGAGCAGCGAATTCACCAGCGCCCGATTCTCCGCCCGCAGCCGCGCCGCTTCCTCCTCGAGCAGCAGCACATATCGCCCGCGCAAATGCCGCGAGAGCCACGCCAGTAATGTTTTTCGCATAGTGTAAGTAGCGCGCCCATTGAGTGGCGCTGCTTCAGGTGGCGCATGCTTCAGCTTGCGGGGGTTGGGTTGGTTGGAAGGACGTCGCTCCTTGCCACGACCAAAACCCGCAAGCTGAAGCATGCGCCACTTTCTTGCGCGCTATATTTATTTATGGTGGCGTGTCACGTATGGTGACATATTACGAGCGACGACTGCCGCACTGGCATCCGCCGGGCCAGGATATTTTCATCACTTGGCGACTCCACGGCTCGCTCCCCGCTCAAGTCCGCCTTCCCACGCAAGCGGATTCCAGCGGCAGGGCCTTTGTCAATTACGATCGGACACTTGACGAAGCCCGGACCGGCCCGCTCTGGCTGAAGGATGCGCGCGTCGCGGGCGCGATTCTCTGCGCGCTGCGAGACGCTCAGCGGCGAAACCTGTTCGCACTGTGCTCCTACGACGTGATGGCCAATCACGTCCACGTTCTGCTCGCTCCGAGCGCACCATTGGAACAAATCACGCAGCAAATCAAGGGCGCCTCGGCCCGCGAAGCGAATCTGATCCTGGGCCGCACGGGTGAGCCCTTCTGGCAAAAGGAGTCCTTCGATCATTGGGTGCGGAATCCCGGCGAGTGGCAAAAGATTCGCTCGTATATTGAAGGCAATCCGGTCGCCGCGGGTTTGGTAGCCCGGCCAGAAGATTGGCCGTGGTCCAGCGCCTCAAATCCGATTTAGTGGCGCATGCTTCAGCTTGCGGGGGTGATTGCAGGGACTGCGCGCTGCCATAACTAACACCCGCAAGCTAAAGCATGCGCCACGCAAACCTACCACCCTTGCGGGCGCCATCTCCGTGGAACGACCGGCGCTACTCTGCGTGACTCCTCGGCGGAAAATTTCTTCAGCCAGATGGCGCGTGACGTCGGGTCTACGGCGGTTATGCGCTCGGCGGCGAGGACTTCAGCTGGAGCGCGGCCGGGCTCCAGCGCCGACTTCAAACCGTAGCGCGCGGAATCGGCGGGATCGTCGCCATCGCACTTCAGCGTGTCCTCTACGTTTGCGGGATCGCGCGTCAGCGTCGGCAAATTTTCGATCAGGCGCGTACAATTTTCGGCGATCAGCCAGTGATCGGCTTCGAGCGCCTGGTACATCAGCATCCAGCCGCCCACGCGATCGTTGTCGGCGGGAACGGCCCGCGGCAGGCCGGCGGCGGACAGACCGTCGCTCAGCTGTTCGGCGATGGAGGCGTCGGCGGTGCGTTGCGCGAACGCGTCGGGTGAAAGAAACACGTCGCGGATGCGCTCCATGCGGCCCAGGCGATCGACGCTGCGTTCCGCGATCGCTGCGGCGAGCATGCGCGGCGACAAACGGTTCTGCACGAACTCGCGGTACGTCACCACGACGCCGTCCGCGCGCGTTGCGAACCAATACACCGCGCTCGGGTGCTCGAATCCCCAGTCAATCGAAATCCAGCGCGGCGTCCACGGCTCGAGCTGCACCTGCTCGGCGCGAATCGTGTGCCGCGCCGCCGAAAAAATATCGAAATATTGCCCGGCATAAACGTCCCACTCGCCATCGAGAAACGCGCGCCGCAGCGCCTCGGGCAATTGCCCCAGCGTTTTTTTGTATTCGTCGTCCTTCGCGAAGTACGGATTGTCCGCGATTGTCGCGTGAATAAATTCGTAGTCGCCGGCGTCGTACTGATCGGGCCGGTCCATTCCCGGAGCGGGCGCGCGATCGACCCACAGCGCCTTGACCCAGGCGTGCCCGATGTTCCCCGGATTGGTCGCGCCCGCCATGCACGGCTTCGCGCCCTTGATGCGGCAGCGATTGCGGCTGGTGAGAAATTGCCACTGCTTCAGCGTGAAGTGGGTGAGCTCATCCACTCCGATAAATAAATATTCCGCGCCCTGGTAGCGATACACATCGGTCTCGGTGTCGCAGTACGCGAAACGCGTCGTCGAGCCGTTCAGCCACGTGACGATATGTTTCGCTTCGTTATATTTTTCGTACAGGTCGCGCGGCACGTCGCGACGGAAATAAGTGATGAGCGAAGACTCCAGCTCCGGAAACGTGCGCCGGAGCAGCAGCGTGTCCACACCCGGATGCAGATGCGCCTGATAAATTGCATCATACAGCAGCGCCTTCGTTTTTCCCGGCCCCGCCGCTCCGCCAAACAAACGGTATTTCGCGCGCGAATCATGAAATTCTTTCTGGCGCGCGAACGGCTTGTAGCCAAATTTTTTGCAGTATTCTGTAAAACTCCGGATGCACTTCTTCTCCAGCGATTTGTCGGCCTTGGAACTCATGTTTCAGTGGCGCATGCTTCAGCTTGCGGGGTTTAGTAGCGCTAAAGCTTGAGGTTTCCCACGGCCAAAAACCGCAAGCTGAAGCATGCGCCACTAAAACCGCGCGTTACGATGCTTTCAATTTTTTTCCGGCGAAAAACGCGGCGGCGCCGGTGAGGAAGCAAATCGCGATGCCGACATGCTGCAGGCTGAGAGCCACGCCGGCGAGGAATGCGCCCGCTCCGGCGATCTGCAAATATAGCCCGAGGGATTTCGTGGAAAATAACGTGGCAGGTATGGTCATCATTACTCCCGGACTTCTGGATTTACGTAGCACAGGCACTCTTGCCTGTGCGGTTTTCGCGCATTAACAATTTACAAAAGCGCACAGGGAAGAGTGCGTGTGCTACATAAGATCAGTCGCAACATCCACGCAGCAGCAACGTAGGTATGGCGTTTACCGGATACACGTACGCGCCAACTTCCCAGCCGCTGCCGGCAGAGTTTTGATTGAACAGCGAAACGCTTCCCGGCCACGACGACGCCGGAGACAATCCCATCTGGTACGCGGAGCCGAGATTCACTCCGGCGTTGATGGCGGGCGAAACCGCGAGCAACGTAAAATTTCCAGTCGACGATAATGACGATGCATTCGCCAGGCTCGGATCGGCGCTGAAAGAATGCGCGTCCTGCGAACTCGTCGTCTGCCAATTCGCAAATGAGTACGCCGTCCCGCCCCAACTGAAAGGCGTCGCGCCCAGCGCAGCAAAATAATCGTTGTAGTCGTACGCCGTGCCGGTTTCCGAAGTAGCATCGACGCTGGCGTACCCGCCGGTATAAAAAATATTGTTTTTCACGAGCGCGCCCGTCGACGTGGACGCCTGCGTCACCACCGGATTCGTCACGCCCGGCCCGTACACCGTGTTGTTGTAAATGATGCTGCCAACGCTGCCGGTCAGCAGAAAACCTTCGCCGCCGGTAGTGCTCGAGCTCGACGTCGAAATATCCAGCAGGTTGTCCCAAAAAGTAATCGACGCGCCCGTGGTCAGCCCGGAGTTTCCTCCGCTGCCCACATCCACGCCCCACTCGAAATTTCCATAGATCAGGCTGTGCGAAACCGTCAGCGAAGTCGTCGAATCGCCCACCAGCACGCCGTAGCCGTGCGCGCTGAATGTATTCAGCCGAAACGGCCCAGCCGTGCTGTAAATCACGCAGCTATCGACCGTATTGTTCTGCGCCCCGCCATGCGCCACGATTACCGACCACACGCCGCCCGTGAACACATACGCGGAACGCATGTAAGTGTCGTTGTAAAACGTGGAATTCTGAATCAGATTCCCGTTCGTTCCGGCGCCGTAGATGCAAATCGGCGATGTCCCGTAAGAATTGTAGGCGGTGATGTTGGTGACAACATTGCTCGTCGCGCCGTCATAGACGCAGATCGGATGGCGATAGGTATCGTGCGCGGAAAGATTGCGCACGATGGAATGGTTTCCCGTCAGGTAAATGCCGCCAAGCGTCGCGCTGCTCGTGTTATACGTTTCCGCCTGGTCCAGCGAATCGAAGATCAGCCATGCCTGAGCGTTGTCCCAGGTCGTGTAGCTGGGGCTGGCCGCGGTCACATAGGTGTACGTCTTGCCGTTGGTCGCGACGTTGGAGTTATCCGATGCGTGAATATATAAATAAGTGCCATCGTAATACCACGATCCCGGCGTCTGATCCACCGACAGCGCGGACGCTTCAATCTGGATCAGCGCGCCGTTTTCCCACATCGCGACCGGCGTTGCGCCCAGAGTGTTGCGGTAGGTGTACAGCGTGGTGTTGATGCAGATGATGTTCTTGATGACGATGTTGCCGCCCGTCGAATAGCCGGTCACCGTCGCGCTCTGCGACTGGTCCGGCCCGGAAAAATTCGACCACAGCGTTTCGTGATTGTTGGTGTAGTACTCGACGTTTCTCGCCGTGGTGTAGATCGTCACCATCTGGTCCACGGTGTTATCCAAATTGTAGGTGATCTGATCGGAGGTCACTGTGGCGCCCGCGGCAACCGTCGTGCCGTTGTTCCCGCCGCCCCAGGTGATTCGCGTGATCGCGCTGGTGTTCGGCGCGGTCGTGGCCGGGCCGATTCCAGCGCCGGTAATGTTCAGCGCCGCGGAGGGCGACGCCGTGACGCTGATCGTGATCAGCCCCGCCGGATTGGTGATGTCCAGATGCGACACCTGCTCGCGCCAGTTGCGCGTCGCGCTATCCGTGCTGGACGTTCCGGAATCGGGCGGCGAAAAAATCGGCGTGGTCGTGTTGGGCCCGAGCGTGTAGCCGCCGGTCGCAAGCGCCGTCGACCCTTTGACGACAGGATTCGCGCCGCTGCCGTATGCGCCGATCGTGATGGGCGATCCGCTCGTTCCGCTGGACGGCACGACGAGCGAAGTTCCGTACCAGGCGTCGCCGCGATTAAACAAGATCAAGTCGCCCGGAGAAAATGTCGAGCCGTTTACTTTCGCGATCGTCTGCCAGGGCGCCGCGCTGCTGGTCCCGCTGTTCGTATCGCTGCCGGCCGCGGCAACGTAATAGGTCGTAGCGCGCGCAGGCAACGCCAGGAGCAAGAGCCCTGCGAGTGCGCAGAAGCCAGTGGCGCATGCTTTAGCTTGCGGGGCTTGATCTGTTATAAATTTGCGGAATGCCAATGCTAATGCCACTGCCAAACCCCGCAAGCTGAAGCATGCGCCACTCAAACCCTCACTGCACCACATAGCTGATCCCGCCGGAAATTTGTCCCGAGCCGGAATTGAAGATGCACAAATTATCTCCGCTGGTTCCTTCCGCGCCGAGCGAAGAGTCCCCGTTGCCCAGCGCGATTCCGCCATTGGCCGCAAAATTCCATCCGGTCGCTGCCGTCGCTCCGCCAAACCCGCCAACTCCCGCGGCGCTCGTGCCGCACACGGTCCCAGTGCCTTCGACCACCGCGACATTCGTCGCCACAGCCGCCACCACATGAATCGAGCACACATAAATTTTCTTGGACGCCGTCCCGGCCACCAGCTGCGTGTTCCCCGTCTGGCTGATGCTCGCAAAAAGTTTCGCGTGCGCCTTGCAAGGATCCACCACCATAAAATTTGTCCCGTCCGTAATCTTGTATCCCTCGCCAGTAGCAAATTGTCCCTGCGCCTCCGCTTCCGCAAATTCCGGCGAGATCCAGATAAGCCCGGCCCGCAAAAGTGGCGCGGCATTCAGTAGCACAGGCTTCAGCCTGTGGCCTTTGCCTGCGTAGTCCGCGGCCCGCGCCGCCACAGCCGCGCTACTCCCACGCAAAACTCCCAGCGTCCCCGCAATCATCAAAACCCAAAACGGCCACCATTTTTTCCACCACCGCATCGCCCATGAAATTTCCGAATCCTCATCCGATAAATCCGTCGCGCCGTCTTTCCGATGCTTTTTCCCGGCGCCGCTCGCGCCGCGATTCCTGTGCGCCCCCTGAGCGTTCAAATCCAGCAATCCCCGCAACACGCCAAACTCAATCGCCACTGCCGCCGCTTCATCCGCCGTGGCATTTCCAGTATTCGGCGCGACAATCCGCAGCTCGCGTTCCGAGTGCACCACTCCTCCCGGACGATCCAGAATCACGGGGACCGCCGCCAGTTGCGTCACGTGCCGCAACACGGCCTCCTCCAGCGCGCTATCGACAGAATCAAAATGTATTGCGCCTTCGCTCCGGAAATTCGCCGGAGCTACGGCGGACTTGTCCGCCGAGGCGTCAAAGGAATCGAGATGCCCTGCCGAATCTTCCACGATGGAGGGCCTGCCCGCCGAAGCCTTGGCGAAGGAGGGAGAGGAAGCGTCCCGATGCGATCGAGGCGCTTCCTCTTTCACTGAGGCGTGCGAGTGGTGCGTGGGGTGATCCGGCCGGAGGTAGGCTTCAGGGGTGTGAGGGGCCGGGGCAAGTTCAATGGTGATGGCGTAACCGGCCAGCGGCCCATTGGTGACCGCGTCGCCAGGAAGAAATTCCGTGACCGCAAAGCCGGCAAGGCGCAGCAGGTGCCGCGTGGCGCGCGCGCAATCGTTGTCGCCAATGATTTTGATTCGCATGTTCGTTCGGGTCGAATTTAGAAAGTAGTGCCAGAAAAAAGGAACCACAGATGGACACAGATGAACACGGATGAAAAACCGCAAACCCCAGAAAAATACAAACCTGATTACTCTAGTAAGAACTTTTTCTTGGGTTTCATCTGTGTGAATCTGTGTGCATCTGTGGTT